>JAFLDC010000031.1 GCA_017302775.1 Sphingomonadales bacterium | reverse complement strand
AGCCTGTTTCGATCATCCGAGCAGGCGCCACAGCGAAAGCACGACGATGGCAGCCGTCACCAACAGTCCGATCAACAGAGCCAAAAGCCCCTTCCACCGTTCGGGATTGTTCATTTATTTTGGGCCTTTGGCGCCGTTGCATAGCGCTTTCTCCACCCTTTGCCCTAGCAACGTGAGACAACAGGGCAAGCGCAAAATAGCCTGAATCTTCGCTTGCCCCGGCGCGCTGCGGGGGGCTAATGGCCGCGCCATGCTCAGCAACCTCGACCAACAGCCCGCCGATGCGCTGCTCGCGCTGATCAAACTCCATAACGCCGATCCGCGTGCCGACAAAATCGACCTTGGCGTGGGTGTCTATCGAACCGGACAGGGGGCAACCCCGGTTTTCGGCGCGATCAAGGCGGCCGAGCGCCGGCTGGTGGAGACACAGGACAGCAAGGCGTACCTCGGGCCCGAAGGCGATATGGGCTTTGTCCATGCCTTGATGCCTTACATTTTTGGCACAGAAGACCCCACCAAGGGTGGACGGATCGAAGGGATGCAGGCCCCTGGCGGCACTGGCGCGGTCCGGCTGGCCGTGGCGCTCGCCCGGAAGGCTGGGGTGAAGCGGGTGTGGATGGGCGTGCCAAGCTGGCCCAACCATGCACAGATCCTGGCCGATCTGGACGTCGAATTGAAGAGCTTCGCTCACGCCACGGCGGCCGGACTGGTCGATATGGATGCACTGCGCGGGGCGGTCGATCTGGCGCAGCCGGGCGATGCAATCCTGCTGCACGGATGCTGTCACAACCCGACCGGGATCGATTATAGCGCCGAACAATGGGACGAGATCGCCGGTTTGATTGCTGGCAAGCAGCTGCTGCCGATCCTTGACCTGGCTTATCAGGGGCTTGGCAAGGGGATGGAAGAAGACGCCTATGGCGTGCGCCGTGTTCTGGCCGAAGTGCCCGAAGCGTTGGTTGCGTACTCGTGCGACAAGAACTTCGGCATGTACCGTGACCGGGTCGGTGCGATCTATGTCATGGCTGAAAACAGTGAGGTTCTGGCCCGGATCCTGTCGAACGGCCACAGCCTGGCCCGCGCAGCGTGGTCCATGCCGCCGGATCACGGCGGCGCGGCGGTACGTGTGATCCTGGAAGATCCGGATTTGACCGCCATGTGGCTGGACGAGCTCGATACGATGCGTTTGCGCATGGCGCAGGTTCGTGCACGGCTGATGGCGGCTGGGCAGCAGGGCGGGGTCGATTTCGCGCCGCTGGGTCTGCAGGCCGGGCTGTTTTCGATGCTGCCGCTGACCCCGGAACAGATCCTGGCGCTGCGCAATGATCATGGCATTTACATGGCCGGATCGGGACGGATCAACGTGGCCGGGCTGACCATGGCCAACATCGACAAGTTTATTGCCGATGTCGCCGCGGTGAGTGCCTGACATGGACCGCCAGCCGGTCCTGCAAGGGGAACGGCTGCTGTTACGACCGTTGCGACCCGGCGATTGGGAAGCGCTGTTTGCTGTCGCCAGCGATCCGGAGATCTGGGCGATTCACCCGCAGCACAATCGCTGGCAGCAGCCGGTGTTCCGGGCATTCTTCGATGATGCCCTGGCGCAGGGCGGGGCCCTGGCCGTGATCGACCAGCACGATGGTGCGATCATTGGCTCCTCGCGGTTTCAGGGGTACGATCCGGCAGATCAGGGGTCCGTCGAAATCGGCTGGACTTTTCTGGCGCGGAGCCACTGGGGCGGGGCGATCAACCGCGAGCTGAAGCGGCTGATGCTGGCTCATGCGCTGCAAGCTGTAGAGCGCGTCGATTTTCGGGTTGGGGAAACCAATTGGCGATCGCGCCGGGCGATGGAAAAGATTGGCGGGCGCTTGAGCGATCGTAGCGAAATGGTGGACAGTGCCAGTGGACCTGTGCTGCACGTGGTGTACGAGATCGATCGCGCCGGCTTTGCCAGCGGTCCCTTATGGGGGGCAGCGTGACAAAGTTGACGAACCAGGCTGCGCCAGACGATACCTTCGCACCGTGGCGATTGATATGAACTTGTATTCGGAGAACCGGCAATGACGCGGACAGCAATTCTGGGTTTGATCGGGTTGGCACTGGCCAGTCCCGCGCTGGCCAAGCCGAACCCGGCAATGCCGCCGCAGGTTCGCGGGATCTGGATGGATGACAACGCCCAGGGCCGGCGCCAATGCCAGAGCTATCTTGCGGCCATGCGCAAGGATGGCGGGGATGCCAGCGGCCCGCTGGTTGGTGCGGAGGTGATTACTGCGCGCAGCCTGCACAGCTATGCCGAATACGGCGAGGGCAATTTCTACGAGCCGCGCCGGATCGCAGCATTGGGTAAGCAGAAGTGGCGGGTTGATGCCGCGCTCGGGCTGGATGGCATGCCGGAAGACGGCGAGGCTGGCCGCGCCACCTTTACCTTGTCGATCGAGGGCGGGAAGCTGCTCGTCAGGATGGAATCCATCAATGCCAAACCGGCGTCCGGCAGCGCCGTTCAGCGCTATTTCCGGTGTGCCGCGGTGCCGCCGGGCATGTATGCCGGCTAGTTCCGGTTCCCGGGCTGGTGCTTAACCGGCCAGTTCCGGTGCCCGGGCTGGTGCTTAACCGGCCAGACTTTGCATCCGCTGCAAATAGCGCGCCAGCACGTCTATTTCCAGATTGACGGGATCGCCGGTGCGCAACCGGCCCAGCGTGGTCACTTCGGCGGTGTGCGGAATGAGGTTCAGGTGAAACGTGCAGCTGCGATCGGCGTGATCGTCCACCGCGTTGACCGTCAAGGATACGCCATCAACCGTGATGGAGCCCTTGGCTGCGATAAAGGGGGCCATGGCAGCAGGCGCGGTGACACGTAGGTGCAACGATCCGCCGGTTTCCTCATACCCGGCTACATCGCCTACCGCATCGACATGGCCGGTAACGATATGCCCGCCAAGCTCGTCACCCAGCTTGAGCGCCTGTTCCAGGTTCAGCGAGCGGCCAGCTGTCCATTGATCCCGCGCGGTGCAGCGGATCGTTTCGCCCGATACGTCGACGGCAAACCAGGCATCGCCCGGAACGCCCCCTCGATCGACAACAGTCAGGCACACCCCCGAACAGGCGATGGATGCGCCGATCGCAATGCCCGCCGGGTCGTAGGGGCAGGCGATGACTGCCCGCAGGTCGCCCTGCTCGCGGACTTCGCGGATCATGCCAATGGCGGTGATGATGCCGGTGAACATGAACTTCTACCCTGCTGCTTACCCACCCGCATGGCTGGGGGTGTGGTCGTGGACTGGCTCGTAGACATGCAAGCTGTCGTTGCCAAGTTGGCGCGTATCGGTGCAGTGCCAGGCCGGACTGACCGCGAGGGCAGCCGCTGTCAGTTCGGGCAGGCAAGCGCCGCTCCCGCCGACTTCGGGTGGGGCGCGGTAGATTTGCAGTCTGTCAACCAGTCCGGCGTCCAGAAAAGCCCGTGCGGTTTCCGCGCCGCCTTCGACCATCAGATATTGCACATCGGCCATGGCCGCAATCTCGTGGGGCGAGGCCAGTCGCATCCAGCCGCCGGGAGCCGCCCCGCGCGTCAAAAGCCAGCGATCCGGGCTGCGTTCGCCGATCCCCGGCAGGCGCACGTCAAGCCGCGGACGATCCGCCTCAAAAGTGCCGCGCCCGACAACGATGGCGTCCATCCGTGCCCTGATGGCGTGAACGTGCGCACGGGCAATCGATCCGGTCAGCCACTGCCCCTGCGGCGGGGTGAGGTGGCCGCTTGCTGACAGGGCGAGCTTTAGCGTGACGTGCGGACGTCCAAGGCGCCGTCTGGTCAGGTAACCGGCGAGGCTGGCGGCACAGGATCGATCTTCTGACAAGACCACCGCGACGCCTGCCGCACGCAGTCTGGCCGCTCCCGCCCCGGCCGTACGCGGGTCCGGGTCCTGGCAGCCGATCACGACCCGTGCGATGCCGGAGCTCGCAACCAGTCCCGCACAGTCCGGCCCGCGCGGGCTGGCATGGGCGCAAGGCTCCAGCGTAACGTACAGGGCTGCATCGCGCGCCTGCTTGCCGGCCTGGGCCAGCGCGACTGCTTCTGCATGGGGGCGCCCGCCGGGCTGAGTCCAGCCGCGCGCGATCACCCGGCCGTCCTTCACTATCATGGCCCCCACCGATGGGTTGGGGCGGGAACAGGGGATTGCGCGCGTCGCCAGTCGCGCCGCCGCGCTCAGCCAGCGGGCATCTTCGTCATTTTGCAACCGGTTCGATCCGGGTCTGTTTCAGAATCGCGTCGATCTTGGCCTGTTCTGCCGCTTTCTCTGCCGCTCTATCGGCTTCTGCCTGTTTCTGGAGCTTGTCTACGTCCATGCCCGACGCCTTGCCGAGCGTAGCCCACAAATCGCGGCCTTCCTTCTCGTAGGCCTCGATCGCAGCTTGCTCTGCTTCCTTGCGCTTCTGGTTTTCCGCGATGAACGCCCTGGTTTCCTCTGCCGTGCGGTCTTCCGGCCACGAGGTGATGTACACCACCTGCGGCATAGCGCGCGGGCGTTTCCAACTTTCCCACGCGAGGCTGGAAAAGACCCCCACGGTGATCGCGGCTGATATCACGGCGACCGGCCAGCGTGCCGATCCGGCATTGCGGAACACCGTGACGAAATCCGCCAATGCGCCGCCGGGATTGATTTTCTGCCAATAGGACATTGTCGCAAGATAGGCGCAGTGCAGCGCCAGCGCCAGTGCTCAGTTATAGTCGACCGAAATCGGGATGCGTCCGCGATAGTTGCCGCCGCGGCCGCTCTTGACCACCAGCCGTGCGCCGAACGTGAATTCAAGTTCGCCATTGGCATCAAGCCGGGGATGCGGCGGCAGGTTGGTGGTAAAATCAGTCAATTCCCCGCTGGCTCCGTCCGGTGTTGTCATCGGTACCCGCTGCGGCAAGTCGATCCGGACCGCACGAAGCGGCGCCCCCGTCACCTTGCCGCGCCCCGATATCGGTGCACCCCCAAGGTCAATCATGTCACCCTGCGTGCTTTTGCCGCCGCTATGCGCGTCAACCTGCGCGCTGCCGCCGCTACGGCTGGTCAGCGCCAGTTTGGCAAAGCTGAGATCGGCCCAGATTTCTATGGCGAGCGGACGTTCGCCCGGCTTGGCGCCTGGGTCGGCATAGCACAATCGGCACGCGTCCTGTCCCGCTGCAGGTAAGGCCGGCAGCAACAGCGCTGCCATCAGCACAAGCGTCGATCGGGAAGCACAAAGCGCCATGCAACCATACTCGCCGGGCATGGTTAAGATGACATTAAGGGATTCACCCAAGCGGCAGATAGAGTTGCCGCCCTTCGCGTTTCAGCCAGCGATTGGCCGCGCGAATGTCGCCTTCGAACAGCTCACCCAACATGGCGTGAAATCGCTCGCTGTGATCGAAATGGACAAGGTGAGTCACCTCGTGCGCGACAACCGACCGCCGCACAAAATCAGGGGCCATAACCAACCGCCAATTGATCCGGATCGCCCCGTCATGTGCGCAGGAACCCCACCGGCGTTGAGCCCGGCTGAGCCCCAGCCGCGGCACCGGCTGTCCGGCCCGACCGCAATAATATCCCAGATCATCGGCCAGAAGTCGCAGCGCTTCACTTTCCAGCCACCGGGTCAGGCGGGGGCGCAACGATTCCAGCGGACCACCGATGCGCAGTTCGCCATCGGCGATCACGATCTTGCGCGGTGCAGTGGGATCGTGCGCGATGATCAGTGGTTCGCCGCGATATGGCAAACGCGAACCGGGGCCGAGGGGGGCTGGCTCTGGTACACCGGCCATCTGCGCCGCCAGCCAGCCGGCGCGCTTTCGCGCGAACTCCAGCGCCTCGGCACTGCGGCCCCAGCGTGGCAGCGTGATCCGCACCTCGCTGCCATCGGGCGCGAGCCGCATCGTCATCCGTTTGGCCTGGGCAGTACGACGCAGAACCACCGGCAGCAGCCGCCCTCCCACTTCAACTTGTGGATCCTCGTTCCTGGTGCGCAGCAGCCAGTCAATCATCGGCCAGCTCCACGCCCGGCGGCAGGATGATGTGTTGCTCAAGCGGTCCGGCCAAGTCTTCCGGTATGGCCTTGCCGCGTACGGAAATGCCTGCGTGATGAACCGCATTGGCATCACCGCAAACCAGATAATGCCAATCAGGCAAGGGCTGACCCGCCGCCCGCAGGCGATAGGCGCAGCTATCGGGAAGCCACGGCAGGTTCGCGGCCAGAGCGGGGGTCAGCCGCACGCAGTCCGGCACTTGCGCCTTGCGATGGCGATAATCGCTGCAACGGGCCGATCCGATATCGAGCAAGCGGCAGGCGACGTTGGTCATATAGATATCGCCGGTATCCTCGTCCTCCGCCTTGTGCAGGCAGCACCGCCCGCACCCATCGCACAGCGCTTCCCACTCGGCACGGGTCAGGCGCTCGATGGGCAGGTCTTGAAAGCCGGGGCGCAGCGCGCTCACTTGACCAGTTTGACAAGATCCGAGGCGACCGCGTCGGCATTCTTGTCAACCGGAAGTGCAGCGATCGGCTCTCCATTGCGGCCCATCAGATAGGCCATCCGGCTATGATCCATCAAATAGCCACCGGGCGTGTCGGCGCCCCGCGCGGCCACTGCCTTGAACGCCTTTACCGCCCCGTCGACCTGCGCCTGAGTGCCGGTCAGCCCGATCAGCTTGGGGGAAAAGGCTGCAGTAAATTCACCGACCCGGGCTGGGGTGTCGCGTGCCGGATCAATCGTGATGAAGATTGGCTGGACATCGGCCGCCTGCTGGGGGTGCTCCTTGGCAAATTTGGCGAACCCCTGGATCAGCACCGACATGTCCATCGGGCAGGCATCGGGGCAGAAGGTGTAGCCGAAATAGACGACGCGGTATTTGCCCTTGAAATCGTCCCAGTTGACGGTCTTGCCGTCCTTGTCGGTCAGGGTGAAGGGCCCGCCGATTGTCGATCCCGCGATCGAAGCGCCAATGATCGGCTCCGACGGGGTGTTGCTTCCGGCCGAGCAGGCAGAAAGAGTGAGGGCGGCTGCTATCGCAAGCGGGTAGAGTGGCTTCATCATGGCGCGCCGGTTCATGCTCTGCTAAACCGCGCTGCGCAAGGAGCGATTAGCGCAAGGCAAATCGATTCTGCCGCCCTTGCCGTAACAGGAGGACTGTTTTGGTGCTGAAGTTCCGCAAGTTGTCGCTGGCTCTGGCTTTGGCTGCCCCGCTGGGTGCGGCCCTGATACTGCCGGTCCCCGCGGCAGCCCAGTTTTCCGATAGCTACAAGTTCCTCGAGGCGATCAAGAAAAAGGAAGGGCAAACCGTCACCGATATGCTGGCGGACGGCAGCCCGAACCTTATCAACACCCGCGATCTGACCAGCGGTGAAAGCGCGCTGCATATCGTTACCGCGCGACGCGACCTGACCTGGATGCAGTTCTTGATCGGCAAGGGTGCCAATGTGAACGCCCGCGACGCGCGTGGCACAACGCCGCTGGTGTTGGCCTGCAACCTCAACTTTGTCGAAGGTGCGGAGCTTCTGGTTTCAAGCGGAGCGCGGGTCGATGAGACCAACAGTTCTGGCGAAACCCCGCTGATTACCGCGGTGCACAACCGCAATATGCCGTTGATCCGGATGCTGCTGAAAGCCGGCGCTGACCCTGATCGGGCCGACAATTCTGGCCGTTCGGCGCGTGACTATGCCCGACTGGGGAATCACACGGCGATCCTTAACGTGATCGAAAGTGACGCAAAGCCCAAGGGACAACCGGGGCAGGGCGCCAAGTCCTATGGACCCAAGATATGACCGTGGCCGAACCCGCCAGCCTTGACGAACTGCGTCGCAGTCTCGGCCAGGCGCTGGCCGATGCTGCTGCTTTCGATGGCTGGACAGAAGCTGCCGTGCGCGATGCTGCGGGCCTGGTCGGGGTTGATCCCGATGCTGCCGTCTTCGCTTTTTCCGGCGGGGCAATGGACATGATCGATGCCTGGATCGGGGTGATTGACGATAAGATGCGGGCAGAATTCACTGCCGAGAAGATCGCCTCGTTGAAAATCCGGGAGCGCATCCGGGCGCTGGTGCAGTTCCGGCTCGATGCGATCGCCGGGCAGAAGGAGGCTCTGCGCCGAGCCCAGGCGATCATGGCGATGCCGCAAAATACGCCGCGGGCATTGCGACTTGGCTGGCGAAGCGCTGACGCGATGTGGCGATTGGCCGGCGATACCGCGACCGATTACAATCATTATACCAAGCGTATCACGCTGGGGTCGATCTACGCTGCGACGCTGGCAGTCTATGTCGGTGATGTCAGCGAAGGTCACGCTGATACCAAGGCTTTCCTGGATCGCCGGATCGAAGGAATCATGAAGTTTGAAAAGGCCAAGGCCCAGTTGCTGCGCCCGCGCGACGAAATGTTCAGTCCGGCCCGTCTGCTTGGCAGACTGCGTTATCCGGCGCGCTGACCGTTGGGGATGGCCGGGGCGTCCGCCAAATTGACCTCGATCAATATTATTGCGAATGACTTGCAACAACCCCGTTGTTGTGGCAGCGGCAATTGGAATGACGCTGGATTTGCTCCCCCTTGGCAAGCGCGCCCGCATAACCGCGGTTGATTGGTCGCGGTTGGTTGCCGAAGAGGCCTTGCGACTGCAGGCGTTGGGGATCGATGCAGGTGCAATCGTCAGCATATCGCATCGCGGCGTCTTTGCAGGGCGCGATCCGATTGCCCTGTCGATCGGAAGGATGACCGTGGCCCTGCGCCGGGTCCATGCTCAGGCCATAGCGGTTCAGGCGCTGTGACCCCGCGGACGGCAGCCCTGGTCGGCAACCCCAACGCGGGAAAGAGCGCCCTGTTCAATGCCCTGACGGGGGCGCGCCAGAAGATTGCGAACTATCCGGGCGTCACCGTGGAACGCAAGGCCGGAAGGCTTGCGGTGCCGGGCTGCCAACCGATCGAACTTACCGATCTGCCCGGTTCCTATGGGCTCAACGCAACCAGCCCCGACGAGGAAGTGACCCGCAAGGTCATCATGGGGGAATTCGCCGGCGAGCCCGCTCCGCAGGTGCTGGTCGTGGTGCTTGATGCGTCCAACCTTGAGCAGCATCTGGTGTTTGCGCAGGAAGTGATTGCGCTGGGGCGACCAACCGTAGTCGCACTCAACATGGTCGATCTGGCCGAGCGGGACGGGCTGGTGATCGAGCCGGCCGCGCTTGAACAGGCGCTCGGCGTTCCGGTGATTGCTACAGTTGCGGTCAGGCGTCGGGGTCTGGCTGAACTTGCTGCCGCGATTGCCGCAGCTGAAGAGCGCAGCCCCGAGCACCACCGGCCCCATACTACCCTGACCGAGCGCCGGGTTACGGCGCATGCCATCGCCGAGGCGGCGATCATATCGGAAACCAGCCGTCACCGGCTGCACGCCAAGCTCGACCGGCTGTTCCTGCACCCCTGGGCTGGTCCGCTCATCCTGTTTGCCCTCCTGTTCGTGGTGTTCCAAGCCGTTTTCACGTGGGCGACTCCGTTTGCGGATGCGCTGGAGCTGGGGATTGGATGGCTGATTGATCGGGTTCGCAGCCTCATGCCCGCCGGGCTGGTCCGCGATCTGATCACTGATGGTATCCTCTCAGGGGTTGGCTCGGTCGTGGTGTTTCTGCCGCAGATCGTGATCCTGTTCTTTTTTATCCTGTCGATGGAAGCGTCGGGCTATATGGCGCGCGCCGCATTTCTGATGGATCGTCTGATGGCGCGGGTCGGCTTGTCCGGGCGCAGCTTCATTCCCCTTCTTTCCAGCTTCGCCTGTGCGATCCCGGGGATCATGGCGACCCGCAGCATCACCGATCCGAAAGACCGGCTGACCACAATCCTGATTGCGCCGTTGATGACATGTTCGGCGCGCCTTCCGGTCTATGCCGTGATCATTGCGGCCTTCATCCCCAACCGCTCGGTCATCGGGCCGGTTGGCCTGCAAGGATTGGTGCTGCTTGGACTCTATGTTTTCGGGATTGTTGCAGCGATGATCGTTGCCCTGGTGCTGCGCCGGTCGGTTACCAAGGGTGTGGCCAGTGGCTTCATCATGGAGCTGCCAAAATACCAGCTGCCGCGCCTGGGCGATCTCCTCATCGGGTTGTGGCAACGGGCCTGGATTTTCCTGCGGCGCGCGGGGACGATTATCTTCATGGTTACGGTGGTGCTGTGGATCCTGCTGAACTTCCCGCGCGCGGCCGAAGGGCAGGATCAGGTTGATGCTTCGATCGCCGGGCGGATGGCCAATGGCCTCGCCGTCGTGGTCGAACCGATCGGATTCAACCGCGACATCGCCCTGTCGCTGATCCCGGCGATGGCCGCGCGGGAGGTTGCAGTCAGTTCGCTCGCTACATCTTATGCCGTCGGCGCCGGTGATGACGAAGACGCACAGGCGCGCCAATTGGGTGACCGTCTCAAGGCGGATTGGTCGCTGCCTACTGCGCTGGCCTTCCTCGTCTGGTTCGTCTTTGCGCCGCAATGCATGAGCACGATCGCAGTGACCCGGCGGGAAACGAATGGGTGGAAATGGCCTAGCTTCATGTTGGCATATCTGTTTGCGCTGGCCTACATCTTCGCGGGAATCACTTACTGGAGCGCAGTCGCGCTCGGATTATAGCGAAGAAAGAAGGACATCATGGCAGGCAGCGTCAACAAGGTCATCCTGATCGGCAACCTTGGCGCCGATCCTGAGGTCAAGTCGTTTCAGAACGGCGGCAAGATTTGCAACCTGCGGATCGCTACCTCGGAAAACTGGAAGGACAAGAACACCGGAGAGCGCAAGGAGCGGACCGAATGGCACACGGTCGTGCTCAATTCGGACGGGCTGGTCGGCGTGGCCGAGCGTTATCTTCGCAAGGGCAGCAAGGTCTATATTGAAGGCCAGCTGCGCACCCGCAAATGGCAGGATCAATCGGGCAATGATCGCTACAGCACGGAAGTTTCCGTCGGCGGCATGCAGGGCGTGCTGACCATGCTGGATGGCGCTCCGGGCGGTGGTCAAGGCGGCGGTGGTGGCGGCTATGGCGGCGGCCAGCGGTCGGGCGGGGGTGACTTCGGCGGCGGGCAGCGATCAGGCGGCAGCGGCGGCTTTGGCAGCGGTTCGTCCGGCGGTGGCTATGCCGACGACCTGGACGACGATATCCCGTTCTGATTCAGTCGGCAAATGGCGGGCTGGCCCTGCTGCCGTCAACCTCTCTGGTCTTCTCTTCCGAGTAAATGCAGCGGTTGTTGAGGCAATAGCCCTCCCGGCTGATCTTCGCTCCGCAGCGCGGACAGATTGCCAAGCGTGCCACGTCCATTCCTCCATGCAGATGGTTGGAGTGGATAGTAATCAGCTTTTGCCGGAACTGAACAGCCCTTTCAGCGCGGCAAAGGCGCCGTTCTCTCCTTCACTCGCGATCCCCGCGCGCTGCCGTGCCTCATCTGCGCCTGGGCCTATCAGATAGGGATCGATGGCCAGGGCAAGTGACTGGGCTACCGCCTCACCCAGATCGAACCGGGTACCGTCCATCTCGATCTGGTCGAGTTCTTCTGCAGATAGCTCAACCTCATGATCGGTTGACGGCAGATTAAAGGCACGGACAAAAGTCAGCGCGATCGGCTCGTCAATCTGCACCGGTAGATCCTCGCCGGAAACAGCACAGCTTTGCAACACTTGCGCGACAAGCCGGCCAATCGCGCGAACGTTTTCAGCGTCAGGCTCCAGCGTAATACGCGCGGTCAGCGCGGAAATGGCAACCAGGCCAAAACGCTCTGCCAAAGCTGCCCGCTCGGCTTCATCGGCTTCGAGCAGTTGTTCGCCTGCGGGCAGCGGCGCCGCGTTGTAGAACCGGGAAAACTCGCTCATCGATCGATCCTTCCAGCCAGCAGCGCGGCCTCGTCAAGGCTGGCCAGCTGCGCCGCCAGAACCCGCAAGGCGCGGGCAATTGCGGCCGAATCAGGATTGTCGCCAAAACTGACATTGCGTTCTATTGCAGCGATCAAGCCTTGGTCATCACGATCAACCAATGCGGCGCGCAGGGCCTCTATCCGTCCGCCCAGTGCGCCCATCAACTTTCCGACCTGCTTGCCGACAACCAGATCACCGACGCCGCTCTGCCGTAATTGCCCGTCCATGTCGGATACGAAAAGCTCGGTCAGCCGTGCTGACGGCCCACGCAGGGCAGGCGAAGCATCCATGCGTAACATGATGAGCGCCACGACCAGGGTGATTGCATCGAACCGGCCAGAAACCGTGTCGGCAATTCCGCCCTGTACATACCAGTCCGGCTCGCGTGCGATTTCGACCGCGCGATGCCATAGGGCTCGCACCTCTGTCTGCCCGGGATCGGGCTTGCCCAGCAATCTGCCTAGCAGTGACATCGCGAATGGCATCCTTTCATTCAGCGGCGATTAAACCGGAACTGCCCATCGCCACGGCATTGCGCGGCAGGCCAAGGCAGCCTAAGGCTGGCCGCGATAGAGCAGATGGGGCAGCGCGGGCAATCCTGCAAGGCTGCCGGACGGAGCAAATTGGCAATGCAAGGTATGGTTCGTTTTCTGGGTGTGGCTGCTGCGGCACTGGCGCTTTCGGCTTGCGCCTCGATCAAGGATCATCGCGGTTATCTGGTCGACAATGCTCTGCTCGATTCGGTGCAACCGGGAATCGACAACCAGATGTCGGTGGAGCGGATGCTGGGTCGGCCCAGCTTCATCAGCCAGTTCGGCAGCAAGGACTGGTATTACATCTCAACCAATACCCGGCAGGCCGCTTTCACCCGGCCCAAGCCGAAAGAGCAATTGATGGTTCGCATCGCCTTTGATGAAAAAGGCAACGTGACGGCTGTTGAACGCTCAGGAATGGAAAAGGTCGTCAACCTCAGCCCCGATGGTGACAAGACGCCGACCCTGGGTCGGGAACGTTCGTT
>JAFLDC010000309.1 GCA_017302775.1 Sphingomonadales bacterium | reverse complement strand
CCGCACAAGTACAATGGCTTGAACAAGAGATCGATGCGCTGAACGCGAATCTTGAACCGCTGAACAGTTTCGTCCTGCCGGGCGGTTATGAGATTGCGGCACGCTTGCATTTGGCTCGGGCTATTGCCCGGCGCGCCGAACGCGCGATGACGGCACTAGCCGCAGTGGAACCAGTCAACCCCGCGGCCCTCGCCTATATCAACCGCTTGTCGGACTATCTTTTCGTCCTCGCCAGAGAGCGCAATGACAACGGCCGGGTCGATATAAAGTGGGTTCCTGGCCAAAGCCGCTAGACCGGCCCGCCGGCTATCGCTAACCACCCGCCATTGCTGCAATTGCGAAGGAATGCGGATGATGCGGATCGTCGGAATTATCGGTGCGGGGCAAATGGGTTCCGGGATCGCTCAAACCGTGGCGCAGAACGGTACCAGGGTGCTGCTGGCGGATATCGACATCGCCGTGGCGCAAAAGGCCCTCAGCGGCATCGACAAGGGCCTGGCCAAGCTGGTGGCACGCGGCAAGCTGGACCCGGTCGAGGCCGACGCCGCGCTCGCCCGGATTACCCCGGTGGCCGATTATGCACCGATGGCCGATGCCGACCTGATCATCGAAGCCGCGACCGAAAAGGAAGAGATCAAGCGCAAGATTTTCGAAGCGGCCGGCAAGGTGCTGCGCAGTGATGCAATCCTAGCATCGAATACCAGCTCAATCCCGATTACCCGCATGGCGACCGCGTCGCCCGATCCCAAACGGTTCATCGGTTTGCACTTCTTCAATCCAGTGCCAGTGATGGGGCTGATCGAAGTCATTCCGGGGCTGGCCACGAGCGCCGATACAGTCGCGCGGACCCGCGCCTTTGCGGAGGCGCTCGGCAAGCAGGTGGTCCAGGCCGAGGACGAGCCCGGCTTTGTCGTCAACCGCATCTTGCTGCCGATGATCAACGAAGCGGTCTTCGTGCTGGGCCAGGGCACCGCCAGCATCGCCGATATCGACAAGGGTTGCCGCCTGGGACTTAATCACCCGATGGGGCCGCTGGAACTGGCGGATTTCGTCGGCCTCGATACCTGCCTCGATATTGTGCGCGTACTCTACAACACTACCGGTGACAGCAAGTACCGCCCAGCGCCGCTGCTCGTGAAATATGTAGAGGCCGGCTGGCTGGGCCGCAAGACCGGGCGTGGATTCTACGATTATACAGGCGAAGCACCTGTCCCTACCCGCTGAGCCGGCGCTCGTTTGGACGGGCTATCGCGGCAACCCCCGGCTGGACCGCCAACAATGGCGTCCAGAAGGCACGCTTTAGCGGTTTGCGTATACCTGAACCGAACCGCCCTGGTGGCTTTCGGTGCCGTAATATACCGTCCTGGCGATCGCGGCGATCCGCGCATCACGGCCGGATTTGCCGCCTTGACCGGTGACATAGATCGCTACAGCGTAAGCGTGTCCATCAGGAGCCTGGATAATCCCGACATCGCTGGCAGTATTGCTGAGCGTGCCGGTTTTGTGCGCCACCCTGACATCGCCCGGCAACAGGGCCCGCATCCGGCGCTTGCCGGTTTCGCAGCGTTCCATCGTGCTGAGCAGGAACGCGCGACTGCGCGGGCTCAGCCAGCGCCCCTGGAATAGCCCGGTGAGAAGCTGTCCCATGGCCATCGGCGTCGAACTATCGCGCAGATCAACCATCCGGGCCGGATCGAATTCGCCGTCATCGCGGACCAGTGTGGCGATGTCGCGGTCAATCCGCATCCCATCAATGCCCGCGTTCCGAATCCAGCGGTTGACCGCGGCAGGACCGCCAACAGCGGCCAGCAGCGCGTCGGTGGCGGAGTTGCTGCTGTGAATCAGCGCCAGCTCGATCAATTCGCGTCCGCTCATCATCTGGCCGGCGCGTACCGGGGCTTTGTCTGAGGAATACTTGGCTGATTTGACCGGGATCATCAGCGGAAACCGATCATCGAGGCTCCACCGGCCCTTGTCGACCCCGTCAAGGAAGGTTGCCGCGATCGCAATCTTGCTGGTCGAGGCCATCGGGAACGGTGTATCGCCCAGCACCGAAGCGCTGCGTCCGGTGGTGAGATCGATTACCGCAACACCGATCCGGCCATTGGATGAATCGGCTGCCGAATAGAGTTGTGCTTCCAGGTTGGAACTATAGCTGCGCGGCTGACCATAGGACACAAATGGCCGCACCGTTGCCGGGGTAGTCCTGACCCGCACCGGAGCCTTGGTAGTAGGCTGGACCAGCGGCTGCGCCTTGGCGCCCGGCTGGCCTGCGGGCCGCGGTGTGCTGGCAGGCACGGGTGCCGACGCAACAAAAGCGCGGTCAAATTCACTCTCAAGGGACGAATCGGCACGGGCCGCGCCAACCGGCGCAAATGCCGCGCCGACCAGGGCGAGCGTGCTTAGCAGCTTGGAGATCAGGGCCGTTTTCACGAGAGTTGGGGTATACCGAACATGCTTTCTGTTTGGCTAACGGTTCCACCGCGGCATAGGATTGCGCGACGAATTGCACCGTGCGTGCGGGAAATTGCGTAATCGCGCAAGAAAAGGGCCGGGGGATCGCTCCCCCGGCCCGGTACATCTATTCTGAACGGTCGGACTTAGAAGTCCATCCCGCCCATTCCACCGCCCGGCATCGGCGGCATGGCCGGCTTGTCTTCCGGCTTTTCACTGATCGCCGCTTCGGTGGTGATCAGCAGGCCGGCGACCGAAGCCGCATCCTGCAGAGCGGTCCGGACGACCTTGGTCGGGTCGATCACGCCGGCCGCAACCAGGTTTTCGTATGTGTCGGTGGCTGCGTTGAAGCCCTGAGTTTCGTCGTTTTCACGCAGCAGGTTGCCTGAAACAACCGCACCGTCATGACCGGCGTTGGTCGCAATCTGCTTGACCGGAGCAGTGATCGCACGGCGCACGATGTCGATACCCTTGGTCTGATCGTCGTTTGCGCCCTTCATGCCTTCAAGCGCCTTCGTGGCGTAGAGCAGCGCGGTGCCGCCACCCGGAACGATGCCCTCTTCAACTGCTGCGCGCGTGGCGTGGAGCGCGTCATCAACGCGGTCCTTGCGCTCCTTCACTTCGACTTCCGAAGCGCCGCCGACCTTGATCACTGCAACCCCGCCGGCCAGCTTGGCCAGACGTTCCTGCAGCTTCTCCTTGTCATAGTCGCTGGTGGTGGTTTCGATCTGGGCACGGATCTGTTCGACCCGGCTCTTGATATCGTCGGCCGAACCGGCGCCATCGACGATCGTGGTGTTGTCCTTGTCGATCGACACGCGCTTCGCCTGGCCAAGCATGCCCAGGGTGACCGATTCGAGCTTGATTCCGAGATCTTCGGAGATCATCTCGCCCTGGGTCAGGATTGCGATGTCCTGCAGCATCGCCTTGCGGCGATCGCCAAAGCCGGGCGCCTTGACCGCCGCAATCTTAAGACCGCCGCGCAGCTTGTTGACCACCAGGGTCGCCAGCGCTTCGCCTTCGATATCTTCGGCGATGATCAGCAGCGGACGGCCCGACTGCACCACAGCTTCCAGAATCGGCAGCATCGCCTGGAGCGACGACAGCTTCTTTTCGTGGATCAGGATGTAGGGGTTATCCAGCTCGACAGTCATCTTGTCGGGGTTGGTGATGAAGTAAGGCGACAGATAGCCGCGGTCGAACTGCATGCCTTCAACAACATCGAGTTCGAATTCGAGACCCTTGGCCTCTTCCACGGTGATGACACCTTCCTTGCCAACCTTTTCCATGGCTTCGGCAATCTTGTTGCCGACTTCCTGATCGCCGTTGGCCGAAATGATCCCAACCTGAGCGATTTCTGACGAGCCCGACACCGGCTTTGAACGGGCCTTGAGGTTCTCGACGACAGCGGAAACCGCCAGATCGATGCCGCGCTTGAGGTCCATCGGGTTCATACCCGCGGCCACGGAAGTCATACCTTCACGCACGATCGCCTGGGCCAGCACGGTCGCCGTGGTGGTGCCGTCACCGGCCTGATCGTTGGTCTTCGATGCCACTTCGCGCAGCATCTGCGCACCCATGTTCTCGAACTTGTCCTTCAGTTCGATTTCCTTGGCGACAGTAACGCCATCCTTGGTGATACGGGGGGCACCAAAGCTCTTGTCGATCACCACGTTACGGCCCTTGGGGCCCAGC
>JAFLDC010000308.1 GCA_017302775.1 Sphingomonadales bacterium | reverse complement strand
AAGCGTGAGGTCGAGCAGCGCGTCCGGGATATCTACAGCAGCGCTCCCCTGAGTCCGCGCGGCGAATCTGCGCCTTCCTCCCACAAGGAGCATCCATGATCAGCGAATCGCTCGTCGATCTCTCCCGTCTGCAGTTCGCGATGACGGCCTTTTACCACTTTCTGTTCGTCCCCCTGACCTTGGGCCTCTCTTTCCTGCTGGCCATCATGGAAACGGTCTATGTCATGACCGGCAAGACCATCTACCGCGACATGACCAAGTTCTGGGGCAAGTTGTTCGGGATCAATTTTGCCTTGGGCGTGACCACCGGGCTGACCATGGAATTCCAGTTCGGTACCAACTGGGCCTATTACTCGCACTACGTTGGCGATATTTTCGGTGCGCCGCTGGCTATCGAGGGGTTGCTGGCCTTCTTCCTCGAATCGACCATGGTCGGGCTGTTCTTCTTTGGATGGGATCGTTTGTCCAAGTTGGGCCATCTGACAGTCACCTACCTCACCGCCATCGGCTCCAACTTCTCGGCGGTGCTGATCCTGATCGCCAATGGCTGGATGCAGAATCCGGTCGGCGCCGAGTTCAACCCGGTGACCATGCGCATGGAAATGACCAGTTTCTGGGATCTGGTGTTCAACCCGGTGGCACAGTCGAAGTTCGTGCACACCATCAGCGCCGGCTATGTCACCGGTTCGATCTTCGTTCTCGGGGTTTCCGCCTGGTATCTGTTGAAGGGGCGTGACGTCGAGTTTGCCCGCCGTTCCTTCCGCATTGCCGCTTCGTTCGGCCTGGCGTCGGCACTGTCGGTCATCGTCCTCGGCGACGAATCCGGCTATCACGCGGCCGAAGCGCAGGAAACCAAGCTGGCCGCCATGGAAGCGATGTGGAAGACCGAGCCGGCACCGGCCGGGCTGACCCTTTTCGGCTTCCCCGATGAGAAGAACCGGGTGACCCATGCCGAGATCCACATTCCCTATGTTCTCGGCCTGATCGCTACCCGTTCGACGACCAAGTCCCTGCCCGGCATCGACGAACTGGAAAAGAAGATCGAGCAGCGCATCGGTAGTGGCGCACTGGCCGTCAAACTTCTGGAAAAACTGCGCAAGGACCCGAATAATCCCGAACTGCTCAAAGCCTTCAATGCCGTCAAGGCCGACCTCGGCTACGGCCTGCTGTTGAAAAAGTACGTCGCCGATGTCACCCAGGCCACGCCGCAAATGGTGGCCAAGGCAGTTGATGACGCTATTCCCGCCGTAGCGCCGCTGTTCTGGAGTTTCCGCCTGATGGTCGGGCTGTCGCTGTGGTTCCTGGCGCTGTTCGCCACGTCCTTCTACTTTGCGGCGAAGAATCGGGTCAGCGAAAAGCCCTGGCTGCTGAAATGGGCGCTCTACAGCATCCCGCTGCCCTGGATTGCCTGCGAGGGGCTGGTTCGTCGCCGAGTATGGCAGACAACCCTGGACCATCCATGGCGTCCTGCCGACGCACCTGTCGACCTCGACCCTATCGACCGGTAGCGTGCTGTTTTCGCTGGCCGGCTTCCTGATGTTCTACACGTTGCTGCTGGTTGTTGAACTGTTCCTGATGTTCAAGTACGCCCGACTGGGGCCATCCAGCCTCGGCACCGGCCAGTATTTCCACGAACAACACGGTAGCGCAGGTTATTCAACTTCGCCGGCCGCACCACGCTCCGGCAAGGAGGTGTGAAATGTTTGATTACTTCACTTTGAAAGTGATCTGGTGGCTGCTGGTTGGCGTGCTCTTGCTCGGTTTCGCCATCATGGATGGCCACGACATGGGTGTGGGCAGCCTGCTGCCCTTCGTCGGCAAGGACGATGAAGAACGGCGAGTGATCATCAACACTGTCGGCCCGCACTGGGACGGCAACCAAGTCTGGTTCATCACCGCCGGCGGGGCGGTGTTCGCTGCCTGGCCGCTGGTTTATGCCACAGCCTTTTCGGGCTTCTACTTCGCCATGCTGGCCGTGCTCTGGGCACTGTTTTTCCGGCCGGTCGGTTTCGACTACCGCAGCAAGGTGAATGATCCGCGCTGGCGTAACGCCTGGGACTGGGGGATTTTTGTCGGTAGCGCAATACCGGCATTGGTCTTTGGCGTGGCCTTCGGCAATGTCATCCAGGGGGTGCCCTTCCACTTCGAGGAGACGATGATGCCGGTGTATACCGGCAGCTTCTGGGCATTGTTCAATCCCTTTGCGCTGGTAGCAGGCGTGGTCAGCCTGGCGATGATCGTTGCGCATGGCGCCAATTACCTGATCCTGCGCACCGAGGGCGCTATCCAGGAGCGGGCGCGCAAAGCCGCCGTTGTCGCCGGGGCGCTCATGCTGGCCGGTTTTGCGCTGGGCGGCATCATGGTGGCCAATATGCCGGGCTTTGTCCTGCACCCGGGGCTCGATGCCGGTAGCGCCATCAACCCGCTGGACAAGGTGGTCACACTGGCGCCCGGTACGTGGCTGGCCAATTTCAAAGCGCATCCCGCGCTGTGGTTGGTCCCCGCGGCGGGCTTCCTTGGCGGCGCGCTCGGCATCTTTTTCGCACTCAGGCGGCGCGGCGCTCTGGCCTTCATCAGCAGCGCGGTCGCCGAGTTCGGGGTGATCTTCACCGCTGGTGTGGCGATTTTTCCCTTCGTCCTGCCGTCGACCTCGGATCCGAAGAGCAGCCTGACCGCCTGGGACTGCGTCTCCAGCAAAATGACTCTGGAAATCATGTTCTGGGTGGCGCTGATCATGACCCCGATCATCATCGCCTACACCAGTTGGGCCTACCGCGTCATGCGCGGCAAGGTCACCGTCGAATTCATCAAGGCCAACGACAAGGCCACTTACTGAAAGGAGATTGCCATGTGGTATTTCACCTGGGTATTGGGCACAGGCTTTGCCGTGCTGTTTGCCGTGGTCAACGCGATGTGGCTGGAGGCGCAGGATGAGCGCAGCCGGGAACAGGCACCAAAGTAAGTCGGTACAAATAACGGGAAGTGCAATGAACGCTGAATGCCCTGATCTCTCCAGGTCGGAACGACGCAGGTTCCGGCAGGGAGAGGTCGTTTATCTGGCGGATCATCCGGGCAGGGCCTGGCGAGTGCTGTCGGGCTCGGTCCGCCTCGACCGCTGCCTGGGAGATACGCGAGAATTTGCCAATCTGGCGGTGAGCGGGGACATCATTGGAGCCGAGACGGAGTTGTTTGGTCGCTATACTTTTTCCGCCACAGCGATATCCTCATGCCTGCTTGCGCCCTGGCCAGAAGGTGACGGCGAATTGACCCGTGACACGATGTTGCAGGTGCTGATCGCCTCGGAACGGCGCGCTGCGGAGTTGATGAATTTGCGCTGCGGATTGGCGATGGACCGGCTTCGACGCCTGTTGGCCATGTTGATTGGTGGAAAGGGCTGCGACTCGCTACCCGGTCTGCGCGATCTGGCCGAGATTACCGATTTGCGGATCGAGACGGTGTCGCGAAGCTTGCGTGAGCTGCGTGCTGCCGGCGAGCCCGGCAGCGATCGCGTTGGCTACGGGCGGCGAACGGAACATGCCGCGGGAGGGCCCGCTCTGCATGGAAGCATTTCTTTACGATGAAACTGGAGCAATAAATGACCGCTAGTTACAAACAACTGGCCCGCGACATCGGGTCGAAGCTGAAGGAATTCAGCAAGGAAATCCCGGAAACCATGCAGGGGTTCAACCAGATGAGCCGGGCGACCCATGCCGATGGCGCATTGTCGGCCAAGACCAAGGAACTGATCGCCATGGCCATCGGCATTTCTCAGCGTTGCCAGGGTTGTCTGGCCTTTCACGCCCAGGCTTGCGTCAAGATGGGGGTCACCCGGGCCGAATTCGAGGAAATGCTGCAAGTGGCCATCTATATGGGCGGCGGGCCTTCGTTGATGACTGCGGCCGAAGCCATGTTGGCTTACGAAGAGCTCGGTGGAGAAAAGGCGGAGTGAAATTTTAGTCCTTGCGGTCTGAGCGGCCTGGATTTACTAAAAACTTTCCGGTCGCTTGGGCGCAAATCTGATTTGAAACGCAGAGTTCCGCACATAGTTGAAAAAGCCGATGCTTGCTTTGCACTGACTTTGCTCGGAGCTCAAGTATTTCAGTGCAAGGAACAGCTTGCTTGAATCGGACATTCAAATCGACGGTCATGGCCTCAATGCCATAACGAAAAAG
>JAFLDC010000307.1 GCA_017302775.1 Sphingomonadales bacterium | reverse complement strand
AAAGGCCAGGAGAAGATCCAGCTCAAGGCGCTGCTCAAAGATATGGCCAACGAAGGCCTGATCGATGGCAACCGTTCCGCGTTTCACCGCATGGGGGGCGTGCCACGGGTAACCGTGCTGCGGGTCGTCGATATCGACGATGGCGAAGCCGTGGCGGTGCCAGACCAATGGACGCCGGACGATGCCTTGCCGCCACCCCGGTTGCGGCTGCGAGAGAAAGGAAGAGGCAGTGCGCTGCGCAAGGGCGACCGCGTATTAGCCAGGACCGAGGAAACGCAAACCGGCTGGATCGCCCATCCGATGAAGAAATTGCCGGCCAGCGAAGAGCAGGTGCTGGGCATCATCGAGATCGACAAGAGCGGCAAGGGCTGGCTCGCCCCGGTTGACAAGCGCGTCCGCAATGCCGCGCCGGTCGCTGATCTGGGCGGGGCTGAGGAAGGCCAGCTGGTGCTGGCCGAACCGGCAGGTCGCAGCCCACGTTCCGGGGTCAAGGTGACCGCCATACTGGGTGATCCGCTGGCCCCCAAAGCGTTCAGCCTCATCGCCATTCACAAGCACGGCCTTCCCTTCTCGTTTACAAGCGAGGCGCTCTCGGATGCAGCGCTGGCCGCGAAATTGCCCCTGAGCGAGCAGCGACGGGAAGATCTGCGCCATCTTCCGATTGTGGCGATCGACCCAAGCGACGCGCGCGATCACGATGACGCGATCTGGGCTGAGCCGGATGGGCAAGGCGGGTTCAACGCCGTTGTCGCGATTGCCGACGTCAGCTTTTATGTTCGCCCCGGCGGCGCCCTTGATCGCGATGCCCGCAAGCGCGGCAATTCAGTCTATTTTCCTGACCGCGTCGTGCCGATGCTGCCCGAGGTGTTGAGCGCCGATGTCTGTTCACTGCGCGCTGGCGAGGACCGCGCGGCCATGGTCTGCCACTTGTCGATCTCCGCCGAGGGCAAGATCACCGCGTGGCGCTTTACGCGGGCGATCGTACGGATCGATGAGGTGATTGCCTATGAAGCGGCACAGCAGCGGATCGATCAGGATGAAGCAGGCGGCACTCTGACCGCCCTCTGGTCCGCCTGGCGTAAGCTTGAGAAGGCGCGGAGTGCTCGCGATCCGCTCGATCTCGACTTGCCGGAGCGGCGCGTCATGCTCGACGAACAGGGCAAGATCCGCGAGATTGCACTGCGTGAGCGGCTCGACGCACACCGCGTGGTGGAAGATTTCATGATCGCCGCCAACGTCGCTGCCGCAAAGACGCTTGAGGCCAAGGGTGCGCCGGTTGTCTATCGAATTCACGAACCGCCGAGCCGGGAAAAGCTCGTCGCGCTGAAGGACTATCTTGCCACGTTTGACCGAAAGCTGGCGCTCGGTCAGGTCATTACCCCCGGCCTGTTCAACCGCATGCTGAAAGATGTGACTGACGACGCCGAAAGGGCGCTGGTCATGGAAGCCGTGCTGCGCAGTCAGACGCAGGCGTACTACGGCCCCCGCAACGCCGGGCATTTCGGGCTGTCGCTTGGCTCCTATGCGCATTTCACTTCACCGATCCGGCGCTACGCCGATCTTCTCGTCCACCGGGCACTGGTCGATGCCTACGGGCTGGAACAGCCTGCACCGGCGAGTGACCTGCCTGCTACCTCGGGACTGTCGGACCGCGACCGGGCCGACCTCAGCCGTGTTTCCGAAGCGATCAGCGACGCCGAGCGCCGAGCGATGGCGGCCGAGCGCGAGACGATCGATCGCTATGTCGCGGCGTGGCTTTCCGCACGCGTCGGCGAGGTATTCGAATGCCGGATAACCGGCGTCCAGCGCTTCGGGTTGTTCGCGACCATCGTCGGACTTGGCGGTGACGGCCTGGTGCCAGTCTCGGTGTTGGGTGACGAGCGCTTTTTTCACGACGAGAAGGCGCAAATTCTGGAAGGCGAGCGCAGCGGCACCCGTTATGGGCTGGGCATGGTCCTGCGCCTCAAACTGGCAGAAGCCAATCCCTTGACCGGTGCGCTCAAGTTCGAGCCGGAACATTCCGAAGGCAGGATCGAACCGCGCGGGCGACCATTGCCACTGAAAAAGAAGGGCAAGCATCTTGCGGGACCACGCGGACGCCCCGGCAATATCCGGCACCAAGGCAAACGCCGGTAAGGGGTTCGCCTAACTCAACCGATCAATGTCGATTTCGTTCATTCCGCCAGGGATCACATATAGCGGGCACGGCAACTGACCGGAATTTGCCGCGAAGTGATTGACCAGTGGCCCTGGTCCGCCGCTGGCGGCAGCGCCCAGGACCAGCGCCGAAACCTCTGGGTGTTCGGACAAATATTCACGGATGACGGTAACACCATCCCCTTGCCGAACGGCGATGGCCGGGCCTTCGCCGCCATCGCGCATCAAGCTGCCGGCGGCGGAGGTTACCAGCGCCTCGGCCCGGGCCCGCGCTTCGTCCTCGATCGTCGCTTGAATCGCGCTGAACGCCACGAATGGCTGACGCGGAATCAGCGCCAGCAGGTGAACTTGCCCACCCGTACGTGCTGCCCGGCTGGCCGCAAAGCGCAGCGCCGTACTCGCTTCCTCGGTTTCGTCCATGATCACCAGATAGACGCGCATCGGATTTCCCCCAGATATCGAGATATCCGATACAATCGTATTCGGCGCAAGCATCTTGCCGTTTGGGCAATTTCTGGCCAGAGTCAGTGCGACAAGCACTCCCCAGTGAGGACCTGAAGGCAAACCATGCCCATCGAAATCAAGATGCCCGCGCTTTCCCCGACCATGGAAGAGGGGACTCTCGCCAAATGGCTGGTCAAGGAGGGTGACAAGGTCTCCTCTGGCGACATCATGGCTGAGATCGAGACCGACAAGGCGACGATGGAGTTCGAGGCGGTTGACGAAGGCACAATTGTTTCCATCGCGGTTGCCGAAGGCAGTGAAGGGGTCAAAGTCGGCACAGTCATTGCGGTACTCGCTGGTGAAGATGAAGCCGCCGGCACCGCCGCGACCGCAAAACCCGCGCCGCCGGTTGCAGCTGCACCACCGGCTCCTTCAGTCGTGGCTGAGACTCCTCAAAAGGCTGTGGCGCCAGCCACCAAAGGCGACCGCGTAGTCGCCTCACCGCTGGCCAGGCGGATTGCCGAACAGAAGGGCGTTGATCTTAAAACCATCACAGGCAGCGGTCCTGGGGGACGGATCGTCAAGGTCGACGTCGAAGGCGCACCGCAGGGCGCTGCACCGGTAGCAGCCACAGCGCCCGTCGCGGCGGCTACGGCGGTGCCGGACTTCGGCATTCCCTACGAAGGGGAAAAGCTCAATAACGTGCGCAAGACAATTGCCCGCCGTTTGACCGAAGCGAAGCAGACAATCCCGCACATCTATCTGACGGTCGATGTGCGTCTCGATGCCCTGCTCAAGCTGCGCGGTGAACTGAACAAGGCACTTGAAGCAGACGGTGTAAAGCTTTCCGTTAATGATCTTTTGATCAAGGCACTGGCCAAGGCGCTGATCCGCGTGCCCAAGTGCAACGTTAGCTTTGCCGGAGATGAACTGCGCAAATACAGCCGCGCCGATATCTCGGTCGCGGTCGCTGCACCGTCAGGGCTTATCACGCCGATTATCGTCGATGCCGCCACCAAGGGGGTCGCCCAGATCAGTACCGAGATGAAGGCGCTCGCCGACAAGGCCAAGACCGGCAAGCTGATGCCGCACGAGTACCAGGGCGGCACGGCGAGCCTGTCCAACCTCGGCATGTTCGGGATCAAGCAGTTCGACGCGGTGATCAACCCGCCGCAAGCGATGATCATGGCGGTCGGCGCGGGCGAGCAACGGCCTTATGTGGTTGACGGCGCGCTTGCGGTCGCCTCAGTGATGAGCGCAACTGGTTCGTTTGACCACCGCGCGATTGACGGCGCCGATGGCGCGCAACTGATGCAGGCCTTCAAGGATCTGGTGGAGAACCCGCTGGGGCTGGTCGCTTGACGGAAGGTGGCCCCACCACAGAACCCGTCATTCGCATCACCGCGATGCCAGCCGACGCCAACGCCTATGGCGATATCTTCGGGGGCTGGCTGCTCAGCTTGATGGATATGGGCGCAGGGTTGATCGCGGCGCGGACTTCGCGCAGCCGGGCGGTTACCGTGGCGATGGATGCGGTACAGTTCCATTTGCCGGTCAAGGTCGGCGATGAGGTTTCGGTCTATGGTCGAT
>JAFLDC010000306.1:982-4203 GCA_017302775.1 Sphingomonadales bacterium | reverse complement strand
CAGCTGATCGCAGAAGGGCGGGCTGCGGATGATCGCCCGCTTGATATCGATCCCACGGTGCTCGATCGCGATCGCGATACCGGAGACTGGAGCGCTGACCTGAGCGTCTATGGCGGGGAAAGCGGCCCCTCGATCGAAGAGCGCGGCGGCGCAGCACCGAATCTGTCTGAGCATCTCGACGCCCAGATTGGCCCGATCACGCACGACCCGATGCTTGCATTCATCGCGCGGCACATCATCGGTGAGCTGGACGATGCAGGCTATCTTGCGGCGACCATCGACGAGCTTGCCGCCGACCTTGGCCTTGAACCCGACGAGGTAGAACCGGCGCTCGCGCTGGTACAATCGCTTGAGCCTACCGGCGTTGGCGCGCGCAGTCTGGGCGAATGTCTGGCGCTTCAAGCAAAAGAGGTGGACCGGTACGATCCGTGCATGGCCAGGCTACTGGACAACCTTGATCTGTTGGCGCGTGGAGAACTGCCCCGGCTGAAACGTATGTGCGGGGTCGATGACGAAGATTTCGCAGACATGCTGGCGGAACTGCGCAGCTATGATCCCAAGCCAGGCCTGCGCTTTAACGCAGGGGGCGGCGATCCGATCACACCCGACATTCTGATCGAGCCGCGCAGTGACGGCGGATGGGACATTTCGCTTAATCAGGCGACCCTGCCCAAACTGGTGATCAACCGTGAGTACTATGTCGAAATGCGCGGCGCTTGCGCTGGCAAGGACGGCCGGGGCTGGCTTTCTGAAAAACTCGCCGATGCCAACTGGCTGGTCAAGGCACTGGATCAGCGGGCGCGAACCATCCTCAAGGTCGCCAGCGAGGTTGTCAAACAGCAGGATGGGTTCTTCCGGCACGGCGTGTCCCATCTCAGGCCGCTGACCCTGCGGGCCGTGGCTGAGGCGATTGCCATGCATGAATCAACCGTAAGCCGGGTCACCAGCAACAAGTATCTGGCCTGCCCGCGCGGCACGTTTGAGCTGAAGTATTTCTTCACCTCCGGGGTCGGCGCGGTGGACGGCGAAGGCGGCGCATCTGCGGCGGCTGTCAAGGCGGCGATCAAGACACTGATCGATGCCGAAAGCCCCAAGGCCATCCTGTCAGACGACACCCTGGTTGACCTGCTCAAGGAAAAGGGCTTCGACCTCGCCCGGCGAACGGTCGCGAAATATCGCGAGGCAATCGGGCTGGGATCGTCAGTCCAGCGTCGGCGGCAGAAGGCGTTGGCGGGAATACGCTGAGCGATGGGTTGGCAGTCCCTACTAATGATGGTGAGAGGCGCCAGGCTTGAAATCCTGACACGTCCATCCTCGCGGCACAGCCTGCTCTCAATTCATCTCAGACTTGAATGAAACTGCCGCCCAGTTATTGCGGCTCATACCCTGTTGATCAGGAGCGCTGGCAGTCGATGCTCGGATTACCGCCAACGTCGGCACCGCGCCCGATAAAGGCGTTAGTTTCGTTGAGCTCAAGCTCGACGATCTCGGGGTTGATCCAGACACGGCGATCGCGGTTGGCGATATTGGATTCGAACTTCGTCATGATATCCCTTTCAACCTGGCTGCGAACCCGATAGCTGTTGGGGTTAGTGTGGCAATTAGATCGTGTCAATTGCGCCAAAGAATGGCAATTTGCCAAAACAATGATTCATTCAGTGCGAATAGCATGAATTTGTCTTCACTATCAATACTATCAATCGGCTTCACTTTGCTACTGGCCAAGATGGGGATTGGCTTTGCCCGAGCAAAATGTTTCTGAAACTGTTCAAACAGCCGGAACCACCTGCGGACCACCGCGATTGGGCTTTATCGCAACGACCTTGGGCGGGGATGATTGCGCCCGATCGCGTGGCCCAACCTGTTTGAGGATACATTGCTGACTAGTTGGTCGCGTCGACGGACCGGGCAGTTTATCGATCACAGACAATCGCGGGGGTCGGCTGAATATATTGGGGGAGACTTCCACCTGCGCCGCAAGACCGACAAGGCGCCGCAGGTGCATTTCCGGTACGAGCGCCCCGGTCGGGCACTGATCTTTGACGTCTCGCCAGACAATGAGCACCAGCTTGAGCCACTGACCAGCGGTGGACCGCGCCGAATTTTTGCCGACTGGTTCATGGTTTGAAGGCGGTAGCACGCGAACCCATGTCAGGCCTCCAGCTCAACATCCCAATACAACCAATCGCGCCATGTCTCGTGCAGATAGTTGGGTGGAAAGCCGCGCCCCCGTTCCTGCAAGTGCCAGTTGGTTGGACGGATCGGGGTGACCAGCAGTGGCATCTTTGCTTGTTGCGGCGTGCGCCCGCCCTTTTTCAGATTGCAAGGGGCGCAGGCGGTGGCGACGTTTTCCCAACTGGTCTTGCCGCCCAGCCGGCGCGGGACAACGTGGTCGAAAGTGAGATGATGGGGACTGCCGCAGTATTGGCAGGCAAACCGGTCACGCAGAAACAAGTTGAACCGGGTGAAGGCCGGATATTCGCTGGGCTTTACATATTGGCGCAGCGCGATGACCGACGGGATCGCCATCGACCAGCTGGGTGAATGCACCTCTCGCGCATAGCTTGCGACGATATCGACCCGTTCGAGGAACACCGCCTTGATTGCTGTTTGCCACGGCCACAGGCTCAGCGGGTAATAGGACAGCGGAGTATAGTCGGCATTGAGCACCAAGGCGGGACAATCGGACAAGTGCCGCGAGGGATCCCCCTCTGCGCTGCGGAACCGTGCCGCGCGCTCAATCAGCTCCGCCTTGAGCATGGCCTCCGATAACCGGAAAGGATGACGGTTGTGCGACGATCCATGCCATGACAAGACCATGGGGTGACTTGCCGCGTCAAGACTTGCCACAAGCCACAATCCACAGGACAAGCCTGGTGTGACGGTCAGGACACGCTTTGCCCCCAGCCCCAACGGCGCTTTGCATCTCGGCCATGCCTATGCCGCACTAATCGCTCATGATCTCGCCAGGTCCAGCGGTGGGGAATTCCTGCTGCGGATCGAGGACATTGATTCCGGCCGAAGCCGGGCGGAACTCGTGCCCGGCATCCTGACTGACCTGGCGTGGCTGGGCCTGTCCTGGGACGGTGCAGTCCTGCATCAGTCCACCCGTTTGGCGGCCTATGCCGACACAGGCGACCGGCTGCGGCGGCTGGGCTTGTTGTATCCCTGCCGCTGCACCCGCGCAGAGGTGGAGGCCGCCGCCCGGACAACCGGACCGG
>JAFLDC010000306.1:0-972 GCA_017302775.1 Sphingomonadales bacterium | reverse complement strand
TCGATCCGACCGGTGCAGCCTGGCGGCTCGACATGAGGCGCGCGGTGGCAATGGCTGGCCCCTTGATATGGCATGATGAGCGGGCCGGGCCGCAGATCGCGCGGCCGGAGGTCTTCGGCGACGTTGTGCTGCTCCGCAAGGACGACCCGGCGAGCTATCACTTGGCCGCCACCGTGGATGATGCGGCGCAAGGCGTGACCCTGGTCACGCGCGGCTATGATCTGTTCCTTGCAACGCACGTCCACCGTTTGCTGATCGCCCTGCTGGATTTGCCGGTCCCGATCTGGCACCATCATGCCTTGCTCGTCGAACCGGATGGCCGCAAACTTGCCAAACGCCGCGGATCACCGGGCCTGCGGGATTTGCGCGCGACCGGCGCAGATGGCATGGCGTTGGCTGCCGCGCTACGCGAGGGCCGCTTACCTGCTGGCCTTTCACTTGGGGACGGGATAGAAGTGAAGCCATGAACTGGTTTTTGATCCTGGTCATCGCCGTATTGATGGCACTAACCCTCATCACCCTGGTCCGCGGGATCATTGCTTTCATGGCAAGTACCAAGGCCGAACTGGACCGCCCGGGCAGCGGTCCCAGCGAAATGCAGCTCAAACAGAACAAGATGATGTTCCGGCGCATCTTCTATCAGGCTGCTGCGATCCTGGTCGTTGCGGTGTTGCTGTTCGCCAACCAGAAGTAGGGCGGCGGCGCCTTGGTCAAGCTCAACAAGATTTACACCCGCACCGGCGATGACGGCACCACTGGCCTCGTCGACGGGACCCGCCGGGCCAAGCATGACGCGCGAATGGAAGCCATCGGCGCGGTGGACGAAGCCAATTCGGCTTTGGGTCTGGCGGCCACTCTGGATCTGGGCGGTCACCGGAACGCCATTCTGCGGGTTCAAAATGACCTGTTCGATCTGGGAGCCGATCTGGCCACACCCGGAACGACGTTTGAGCCGTCGGACATGGTGCGTCG
>JAFLDC010000305.1 GCA_017302775.1 Sphingomonadales bacterium | reverse complement strand
GGCAATCTCTACCGGCGAGCATATCCACTGCGGTTCGCCCTCGATGGTTTCCCCAGTGGATCGGTCCTGCGCCACCCCAATCCAGTACACCCCGGGGCGGCCCATGGCCTCGCTGGCCGTGCACAGGAAGCGCGCCCGCGGCGTCTCTGCGGCCTTTGCCGTGCGGCCAGGCTTGGCCTTCGCATTCGCATCGCGCGCCGCCTGCATGCGTGCCAGGTCGCGTTCCGCGCGTTCCTCAATGGGCGAGCTCACGCCAGCACCTCGCGCGCGCCTTCGATGCGCTCCAGAGCCAGCAGCAAACGCGCATGATCCTCTGCGCCCAGCGTGCGGCCCTCGGCCACCTCGCGCGCTGCGATCGTCACAATGGTAGCCTCACGCGCCAGCACGCCCAGGGCGGCAGCCCATCCCGTCTGCCGCCATGCCTCGCGGGCAGCGGCGCGTCCTCCGGGCGACGGGTCGGCGATCCGCTCCGGGAACAGGTCTGCCATCTCCAGCCCCAACGCATGGACGATGGCCAACGGCTCGCATCCGGCAAAGCATTTCACCGGCGCGCGACCGTCGCGCCCCTCAGCAACCGACAGGGATGCGCTGCGATCCTTGTGCGCTGGGCAGCGCGCGCTGTAGCCACGCCCTGCGGCGCGCACGCCTTCCAGGCGCGCCAGCAGCACGCCTACAGGACCGATGGCCGAGTGTGGGACGGCGGTCATTCGGGCGCCCAGCCGCGATAGCCCGGCGATTCGGTGGCATCCCAAATTGAGTCCGGATCACCTGGCGTGGTGGCAGAAAATACGTATGGTCGGATCTCTTGCCAGCGAAATTCTGGGTCGGTTTCATCTTCAAACTCGACCAGTGCGAACAAGGCCACCGGCAGCCGCTCGCCGGCCTTCTGGCCAGGGCCATCCGTGAATTGCGCCCACAAGCCAGGGGGAGCCGGCGCGATTTGCAGAATTCGGGTGCTGTTTTTCATGCGTCGCCCTCGCTGCCCAGCCGCTCCAGGAGCTCGCGAATTTGGGCAGCCCGCCAACAGGTGCACCGGGGGCCGATCCGCACCGGCGCAGGGAAGCGACCGGCACGGCAACCGGCCCACCAGGTGCTAGCCGCCACGGGCACAAGGGCCAGGACTTCGGGCAGCCTCAGCAGGCCATCGGCTTGCAGGACAGCGCCCGCCCGCGCGGCTGCCAGCTTGGCCCGCTCGGCTGCTTTGTCGCGGGCCGGATCGCGGACGGGTCGGCGCGCGCTGCGGCCGGTCGGGTGCACTGATCGTGCGGTGTTGTTCGGGGTCATCGCTAGGCCTCCATTGCCGGGCGTCGGTGCCCGGTGGCGACCAAGCTATTGACCCACGCGGCGCGCCGGTTGCAATTGCAATGCAAATGCAGCCGGGGCCGATCAACCCTCACGGGGCAGGTCGCGGGCCTTCATTAGCCAATGGGCAATCGTGCGCCGCTGCACTTGGCGCAAGCCCAGGCCTTCAATTACTACGGCGATTTCATCGGCCGGGTTACCCGGCGCGACGCTGTGCGGACTTGTAAGGGGTATGTCCGCCAACTTCGCCAGCGCGGCCACGATGGCAAGCACCGAGGCCTCTGCCTTCGGGTTCATTGGCGAATCTGCGGAAGGCAGCGGTTTGGCGGCATCCGGGAACAGGAATGACGGCCGCATGCCTTGGGATTCGCACCAGTCGCGCAGTGCCGCCAGGGTGACGGTCGATTGTGCCCCGTCAACCCCTTGCGGCTTCATGCGCGGGCGCCGTGGCGATGGCTGAATCGTGAAGCCGCCAAAGCCATCTGAAAACCCGGGCGCCCGCGCGCGCTCCACCGCACGAACACGGACAACCACCGCAGCCAACCCGGGCGGGTCGGCGGTCGCGGCTGCGATCAGGTCCCGGAGCATCTTGGCGCGGCGGTCGAACTTTTCCCTTTGCTCCGGAATCTTCCGGTCATAGGTTAGCCCCGGCTCCAGGTCGCACAAAAGCGCGGCGGCATCATCCAATGCCAGCGGGTCTTTATTGGGCGAGCGCCACCGCGCCAAGGGGTCATTCATGCTTGCGCCTTCCGTCGCACCTTCCGGGAAAGGTGCCGCGCCAGCCGGGGGAAGGTGCCCGGTTTTCGGCCCGTCGGCCTAGGCGCGGCGTTGGCTCGCTGCCTCGGCTACACCAGCCCGCGCTGCGCCAGCGAAACCGGCGCGCCGTGCCCGATGATGAAGTGATCCAACAACAGGATATCCACCAGCTTTAGCGCCGCGGCAAGCCGTTGCGTCAGCCCGATATCACTGGCCGACGGCTCCGGATTCCCGCTTGGGTGGTTATGCGCCACCAGGACCGCCGCGGCGTTGTGGAACAGCGCGCGCTGAACCACCACCCGGGGGTAAACCTCGGCACCGGCTACGCTGCCGCTGAACAGCCGTTCCCGGGCAATCAGCCCATGCCGGGCGGTCAGAAACGCGGCCTCGAAATGTTCCCGATCCTCGCCGGCCAGGCTCAACCGGAACATCTTGCCCGCCGTAGCCGGATCGGTAACGACTTCCCCGGGCTCGCCCGCGCGCCGTTCAATGATGCGCAGGGCGCGGTAGATCGCCCGATCCTCTCGGGCCCGTTGCTCAGTTGCTAGACTTGCATTTGCCATGATCGTTCCTCTAGTCGAACGGTTGTGGAAGGTGCCCCGTCCGTGCTTCACCACGGGCGGGGCACCGCTTGAACTCAGGCGCGCCGCTTGATTGGAACCACCTTGCCGGCGCCCTCGCGCAGGGTGGCCAGGTAGTCGGCCCATGCCTGCATCATCGCGGTGCGCTCGGGCAGGTGTTGGGTCCGGTTGTAGGCGCGCCCCAGCGGGTCGCGGACCGCGTGGGCCAGTTGGTGTTCGATGTAGTCGGGCCGGAAGCCCAGAACCTCATCCAGCATGGTCCGGGCCATCGCCCGGAAGCCGTGGCCGGTCATGGTGTCGCCATCAATGCCCATTCGGCGCAGCGCCGCCAACACCGCCGCCTCGCTCATCGGCCGACCACCGCCGCGCCCACTGGGGAACACGTATTCACCCCGGCCGGTCAGTGGCTGCAACTCCCGCAGGATCGCCACCGCCTGCGATGACAGCGGCACGATATGCGGCTGGCCGGTTTTGCTTGCCGTGAACCGCCACTGTGCGGCGTCCAGGTCGATATCGGCCCACCGGGCTTGGCGCAGCTCGCCCGGCCGCACGAACACCAGCGGGGCCAGCTTCAGGGCAGCCATTACAGCCGGCGTCCCCTGATAGCCGTACAGCGCGCGCAGCAACGGGGCCACCTGGTCCGGTTCGGTCATGGATGCGAAGTGCTCCCCCTGCGGCTGCGCCAGCGCCCCCACCAGGTCGGCCGCCGGGTTGCGTTCGGCGCGCCCGGTGGCGATCGCATAGCGGAACACCTGCCCCGCCAGCATCCGCGCGCGGTGGGCAGTCTCGACAGCGCCGCGCGCCTCGACCTTGCGAAGTGCGGCCAGCAGCTCCGATGCGGCAATCTCGCCCACCGGCCGCCGGCCGATGTACGGGGCCAGGTCCTTTTCCAGCATCCGGCGTTCCCTCACTGCGGAACCAGCCGCCAGCTTCTTGGCCCGGATGGCCAGCAGCTCATCGGCCACCGCTTCGAACGTGTTTGCCACCTGGTCGGCCTTGGCCGCCGCCGCCGCCTTGCGGTGCTCGCCCGGGTCCACCCCGGCCGCAAGCATCTTGCGGGCTTCGGCGTGGCGCTCCCGGGCTTCGGCCAGGCCGGTGTCGGGGTAGGTGCCCAGCGACAGGGTGTTGCGCTTGCCGGTCACTGGCCGGCGGTAGTCCCAGCGCCACCACCGCGCCCCGTCCGGCCGCAGCAGCAGGTACAGGCCTCCGCCGTCGCGCAGCTTCTGCGGCTTGGCGGCGGGCTTGGCCTTGCGGATGGCCGTATCGGTCAGGCTCATGGCGGTACCCCCTTGGCGGTAACAGGGCCGGCGGTGCGCACCCTTACCGCCAAAGCTACCGCCAGCTACCGCCGCATTGCAAGGGATGGCGCCGGACAGTCCCGGACGCTAAACCAACAAAAAACCCGCATTTCTGCGGGCTTTGTGGGCTTTCCGGGCTTTCCCCGGATGGTCATTTGGTCGGGGTAGCCGGATTCGAACCGACGACCACCAGTCCCCCAGACTGGTGCGCTACCAGGCTGCGCTATACCCCGAAGCAGCTTCCCGCCGAGGCGGGCCGGTGATTATACCGGTTCGGCAAG
>JAFLDC010000304.1:3441-4234 GCA_017302775.1 Sphingomonadales bacterium | reverse complement strand
GACCTGCTCACCGTTGATCGTGACGGAAACGATATTATCGCCAGACAGGGTCAGACTGGTCGGTTGATCCGCCGCTGCGACCAACATCACCGCCGACAGGCGCAGCATCTTCGTTCGCATCTTAACCCTTCCACCGAACCGCCAAGCCTATTCGTAACGAATTCAACGAGCTTGGCGATATCTTCTTTTCGCAATCACGGTCGGATCGGGTCTAGAAGCGTTGCCCACCCGCCGTCGCTGTGCTTTACCCATCCACCTATGGGGGACACCTACACCATCGACAAATTCATCGCTGCCTGGCGCGATACCGGCGGGTCGGAACTCGCCAATACGCAGAGTTTCATAAACGGGCTGTGCCAGCTGCTCGATATCGCCGCCCCTGCTGGCAGCCGCACCGACGACATCCACAACGATTACGTCTTCGAACGCCGCGTGTTTCAGGACAATGGCGACGGCACGCAAAGCTTTGGCCGGATCGATTGCTACAAGCGAGATGCTTTCATTCTTGAGGCCAAACAGGGCAGCGAGGCTGACCGCGCCGCCGCCAGCAAGGGCGAGGATGATCTCGACCTGTTCGGCCAGACCGCCAGCGCCCGCGTAAAACGCGGCACCGCCCGGCGCGGCACGCCGGGCTGGGCCAAGGCGATGGATGCGGCCAAGGGCCAGGCCGAACGCTATGCCAAGGCGCTGCCTATCGACCATGGCTGGCCGCCGTTCCTGCTGGTTGCGGACATCGGCTATTGCATCGAGGTCTACGCCGATTTCACAGGCACCGGAAAGGCCTATGCCCAGT
>JAFLDC010000304.1:0-3431 GCA_017302775.1 Sphingomonadales bacterium | reverse complement strand
CCTGATCGGGCGCGCTATCGGATCATGCTGGAGGATCTGCGCGACGAAGAGGTGCGCGAGCGGCTCCGCGCGATCTGGACCGATCCCAAAAGCCTTGATCCCACCGCCCGAGCCGCGCGGGTAACCCGCGACATCGCCGATCTGCTCGCCACGGTCGCGCGGCGGATCGAAAAGCGCGGGTTCAATGCGGAAACGACCAGCGGCTTCCTGATGCGCGTGCTGTTCACGATGTTTGCGGAAGACAGCGGGCTGATCCCGGAATGCAGCTTCACCACCCTGCTCAAGAACCAGCGCGCGCATCCGGAACACCTCGAGCATCAGCTGTCCGCACTGTGGGTGGCGATGGACAAGGGTGAGTTCTCGCCCGCGCTCGGCGTGCCGCTGAAGAAGTTCAACGGCTACCTGTTCAAGGAACGCACCGCGATCCCGCTCGATGCGGAAGAGCTGGAAGTCCTGATCAAGGCTGGCGAACACGTCTGGACCGAAGTGGAGCCGGCGATCTTCGGCACCCTGCTCGAACGCGCGCTCAATCCCAAAGAGCGGGCCAAACTTGGCGCGCATTACACCCCGCGCGTCTATGTCGAGCGGCTGATCGGCCCGACCATCATGGAGCCGCTGCGCGCCGACTGGAACGGGGTGCGCGTCGCCGCCGGGCAACTGATCGACGAGGGCAAAGCGCACGAGGCGCGCGCGTTCGTCGAGGCGTTCCACGCGCGGCTCGCCCAGACCAAAGTGCTCGATCCCGCCTGCGGCACCGGCAACTTTCTCTATGTCGCGATGGCGCGGATGAAGGAGTTGGAGGGCGAGGTGCTGGAATACCTGCTCAAGCTCGGAGATGACCAGTACGTGGCTGAGATCACCGGCCACACCATCACCCCGGAGAACTTCCTGGGGATCGAGATCAATCCGCGCGCCGCGGCGATCGCCCAGCTGGTGCTGTGGATCGGCTACTTGCAATGGCACTTCCGCGTGAACGGCAAGGATCGCGCGCCGCCCGAGCCGATCCTGCGCGATGTACGCACGATCGAGAACCGCGATGCACTGATCGATTATGACGCCAAGCTGCTCGAGCTCGACGAACACGGCAAGCCGCACGGCCGCTGGGATGGCGAAACGATGAAGGACCACCCCGTCACCGGCAGAAAGGTGCCCGACGAGGAAGTGCGCGTTGAGGTCTACCGCTATGTCAAACCCCGCGCGGCGAAGTGGCCGAAAGCGGATTTCATCGTCGGCAACCCGCCGTTTATTGGCGGCAAAGACGTGCGCGACCGGCTTGGTGACGGCTATTTCGAGGCGCTGTTTGCCACCACCGATGTGCCCGAAAGCGCGGACTTTGTGATGCACTGGTGGGACAAGGCGGCATACGCAGTGCGCAGGGCGGGGACGCGCCGGTTCGGCTTTGTCACCACCAATTCGATCACGCAAGTGTTCAGTCGCCGGGTGATGGCGAAGCACCTCGACGCCAAACAGGGCGTGAACCTGCGCTTCGCCATTCCGAACCATCCGTGGGTCGATGAAAAGGACGGCGCGGCTGTGCGTATTGCCATGACGGTGGCGGAAGCGCAGCCCAAGAATGGGCGGGAAGCGGGAATCCTGTTTAGCGTCATCGACGAAGCCAACGCGCCTACCGAAATTACATTCGGTCTGAACGCGGGGTTGATCGGCCCTGACCTGCGGGTCGGAGCCGAGCTGACGAAAACAGTTCCTCTCCAGGCCAATGACGGACTGTGTTCACCTGGCGTGAAACTGCACGGCGACGGGTTCATCGTCACGCCGGAGCAGGCGGCGGTGTTGACGCAGGTTCAAAGTACCCAGGCGCAACCATCGAACATTCGCACCGGAATAGGTGGCGGCGGTCCGGTGATCTTCGACTATCGCAATGGTCGCGATCTCGCTTCGCATTCACGTGGGGTGAAGGTGATCGACCTGTATGGCCTCAGCGAAGCCCAAGTGCGTGATCGATACCCGGCGGTCTATCAGCACATCTTGGCCAGTGTGAAACCGCACCGCGATCAAAACAACCGCGCTAGTTATCGCGATAACTGGTGGCTGTTTGGCGAGCTGCGATCCGAGCTGCGCAAGGCTCTGCGAAGTCAGGCGCGCTACATCGCCACCATCGAAACGGCCAAGCACCGGGTGTTTCAGTTCCTGCCGATGTCGATCCTGCCCGACAACAAGCTGGCCTGCATTGCGCTGGATGATGCCTGTGCGCTCGGCGTGCTGTCGAGCCGCTACCACGTCCCGTGGGCCATCGCCAGCGGTGGCAGACTCGGGATGGGTGACGACCCGGTCTATGTGAAATCTCGCTGCTTCGACCCGTTCCCCTTCCCCGCCGACGTCCCCGAACCGCTCACGGACAAAATCCGAGCCGAGGCCGAGGCGCTCGACGCGCTGCGGAAGCGGGTGCTGGAGAGCCATGCCGACCTGACCCTCACCAAGCTCTACAACGTGCTCGAGGCACTTCGTGAGGGCCGCGCGCTGACTGACGCCGAGCGCGATATCCACGATCGCGGGCTCGTCACCCTGATCCGCCAGCACCACGACGCAATCGATGTTCTGGTTGCCGAAGCCTATGGCTGGCCCGCCGATCTGTCGGACGAGGATATCCTCACGCGCCTCGTCGCGCTCAACAAGGAACGTGCCGCCGAAGAGGCCAAGGGCTTGATCCGCTGGCTCCGCCCTGAATTTCAGGCACAAGACTACGCCGCCCAGGTCACCCAGACGCTCGACCTAGGCGAGATGGCCGCCGTGCTACCCGACAACGTCGTGCCCTGGCCCGGCACCTTGCCCGAACAGGTCAGCGCGGTGCAGCAGGTCCTCACCGCCGCCGCCTCGCCACTCGCCCCGCAGGACGTCGCCCGCGCCTTCAAGGGCAAACGCGCCGCCACAGTCCGCCCGGTCCTCGACGCGCTAGCCGGCATCGGCATGGCCCGGCGGCTGAAGGACGGGAGGTATGCAGCGTGAAGAATGCGGCCAAATCTAAGGCAAAGCTCTGCATCTATTGCGCTCAAAACAGGCCTTCATCTGACTTTTCTGATGAGCATATTTGGCCCCAAGCACTTGGTGGCGATCACTTGCCGCCATTTTGGCGCACCAACGAAGTCTGTGCGCAGTGCAACTCGATGTCAGGTGTTTTCGTTGACGGAGCATTTATCAGAGGATGGGCTGGATCAGCGGAACGGACCCATGACACTGACCAATATCTTTCACTCGAAGATCCAACAAAATCCGCGCCCCCACCACACTATTTGGGTCAATTGAATCACAGCGCAATTCGGTCCGATGAGATCGTTGACTGGTGGGCAGGTCCGTGCGGTGCGACCATTCTCCATTTTCGCCCGAAAGAAACCGAAGCGTTGTGGTCGAGCTATGTCGGCGGAGACCCCAGACAGAACCGGACCAAGCCGGGCCGCGCTTATATCGCTTTGGCA
>JAFLDC010000303.1 GCA_017302775.1 Sphingomonadales bacterium | reverse complement strand
GATCGCGGGCGACATGCTCGGCCGGTTAGTCAAACCTTTGGCGAGCGAGAACGCATGGCTGGATCGTTCGATCGCGCGCCGCCTCGAAGATCTGAGAGTCGACGCCATCGTCAAGGTCATGGTCCCGCCCAGTTTTCTGGAAGGCAAGCAGCCCGCCGACCTCGCCGCGCTTATGCCAACGGGTACGGCGATTGAGGCTGATGCAGATCTGGCAGCTGACACGGCCAGAATTGTTCTGCGGCTCGGCATGATTGATATCGATCCGGCTGCAGGCTTGGCCATGGCACTGGCCTGTATCGGAGATGCCGATGCAGCAGCTTGATATCCAAGCAAAGCGCGAGCGCATTCAGAGGTTCGAACCCTATCCTGTGACGGGGCGGGTAACCCGGATTGGTTCAGGCGAGATTATTGCCGACGGGCCTGACATTTCTGTTGGCACCCTATGCGACGTGACGCCTGACCCGCCCACTGAGTTGCCGGTTAAGGCGCTGGCAGCGGCCGTATCCACGGACCGGGTCGCGCTCATCCCGATGGGAAATGTAGAGCGGCTCAAGATCGGCAATGTCGTGCGCGCTTTGCCCGACGGCGGCGCATTTCCGGTCGGAGATGGCTTTGCCGGCCGGGCGATCAATGCGTTGGCGAACCCGATCGATGGCCTTGGGCCCGCAGTGGCGCAGTGGGATCAGCCGAAGCGGCTGGAGGTTCTTGACCGGGTCGCGCCAAGTTCTGTTTTTGCAACCGGCGTTCGCGCGATCGACGGTCTGCTGACTGTGGGGGTAGGGCAGCGGGTCGGCATTCTTGCCGCGAGCGGGGTCGGCAAGACCCGCTTGATCAACCAGATCCTGCGGCGGGCAGGGAGCGAGCGGATCGTAATCTGTCTGGTTGGAGAACGCGGCCGGGAAGTCGAGGAGCTCTGGCGCAGCTTGGCTGAAACTGGCGACCAAGGGCGGTGCACGGTGGTTGCCGCCACTTCGGATGAAACCGCACCGATGCGCGCTCGGGTGATCGAACAGGGGCTTGCCTTGGCAGAGCACTGGCGCCAGCGCGGCGAAGACGTCTTGCTGGTGGTCGATTCCATCACCCGGCTGGCGATGGCGCTTCGTGAAATCGGCTTGATCGCGGGCGAGCCGCCAACAGCCCGGGCATATACGCCTAACGTCTTTCGCGCGCTGCCGCAGATCGTCGAGCGGTGCGGCGCAGCGCGGGGTGGGGGCTCGATCACCGCGATCTTCACCGTATTGTGCGAAACCGACGATGCTGACGATCCCCTGGTGGAAACTATGAAGTCATTGCTCGATGGCCATATCGTGCTCTCGCGCGATCTTGCCCAGGCGGGGCATTTTCCCGCCATCGATATCGGGCGCAGCATCAGCCGACTGTTCGACAGCCTGGTCGACAGGCCGCATCGTGACGCGGCGCGACTTTTTCGCGCACGCATTGCCAAGTACGAGCAATCGGGCATCCTGATTGAAAGCGGTTTGTACAAACCGGGGGCAGATCCGGATCTTGATCTTGCCATAGCGCAGCGCGGCGCAATCAATGGTTTCCTTCAGCAGTCCGATGAAGAACGTGCGAACCTTGAGACAGCGCGTAGCGCGCTGATTGCGGCAGTGGGCGGCCATGGTTGACGGTGGGCATCAACACAGGCTGGAGGACCTGCTGCGCGTTCGCGATGCCCAGGAAAAAGCCGCAGCCGCCAAGTTTGGTGAAGCGATAATAGCAAGTCAGGCCGCTGCCCAGGCGGTGCGGGACTGTGAGGACGAAAGGCAAAGAGCATTCGCCGACTGGCTTGACTTGCTCCAGGCCAATCAACCCGATCCGACGTTGGCAGCGCTCCGTGGTCGTTGGCTTGTACAACAGCAAGAGAAATTGCAATCGGAAGAACTCAATAGTGCAATTGTCGATAAGCGCCGCGATCGTTCCCGAAACGAATACTCTTCTGCATTGGCACTGACAGCAGCGGCCAAGAAAAAATATGCACAGATTCAAACTTCTGTGGCAAAGAAGCAGGAGGAAATTGAGTCGCTCAGGCTCGCGGATGCTTGGCTCTGGAGGTCGGAAAAATGAGTCTTGTGACAAATTTCCGGCCAGAGCATTCATCGCCTGTACCCGGGGGGCAGTCCGACAGAACGGTTTCTGTGACCCGATGGAGCGGTAGCAGCTCGGCGTTCTCCAGCATTTTGGCGGGGCGAAGGGCGCTTTCGGTCGCCTCGCAGGCGTCGACAGGGAAGGTTGGCGGCACAGGGGCCGCGCCGGCGGCTCGTGAATTCGGGGCCGTGCAGTTGCTGCGGTCGTTGCCCCAGCTGCCCCATGCCAAGCATGGTCATGCCGGACCGGCAGCAAGCGGGCCTGGTGGCGCAGCACAGAACAATTCGCATGAAGCAAGGCCCGGTTCTGGCTCTTTTGGCCAGATCAGCAGCAATGCGGAAGATCGATCGCAGGAATTGATGCCGCTCGCTGGTAAGCGGAATTTCGTGCTGGCGCCAAGGCCGCAATCGGGTCAGCAGGAGCCATTGCCGGATGTCTCAACCTGCGGCGAGGCAGCTGAATTGCCGCCGAGCGTCGAGGCTGATCGCATTGGTCAATCCGCTGACCAGTCCGACGCTGGGGCAACCCCGGGGCGCTTGCTGAAGCAATCTTGCGGCGTGCGTGCTGGGAGTACGCCGGTTTGCTTCACTGTTTCGGTACGGGGCGCAACGGCAGAAATAACTGCCCGCATGTTCGGGCTGCACCCTCATGAAATCGATGAACTTGATAGACGGATTCGTGACGAACTTAGTGCCCGTGGACAGACGCTCGGGCGGTTTCGTCTTAATGGTGCGTCGTTGCAGCCTTTGGGCAGGAGGTAAGTGATGCAAATTGCGGCGACAAGCGCTTTGGCTACTCCAATTGCGGCGCAGGCCGGCGCCAGTTCTGCGGTTTCAAACCAGGCGACTGCGCAAAGCGCAGCCAATGCCTTTGGCTTGAACTTTGAGTCCCTGCTCAAGATCATTCTGACCCAGCTTACCTATCAGGATCCGCTCAAGCCGATGGACAACTTCCAGTTTGTTTCTCAGCTCGCGCAGTTCTCGCAGATCCAGCAAGGCCAGGTCATGACGGACAAGCTCGAAGCGCTTGTCAGTTCACAGGCAACCACGCAGGTGACGTCGTTGCTTGGCAAAGTCGTCGATATCCCGACTGGAAACTCCGGCTCATTCGTCTCGGGAACAGTCAAGGCCATCACTTTTCAAAACGGGGATCCCCGCCTGACGATCCAGACCGCGGATGGACTGACGATCGGCAATGTATCGCCCGCTTCGGTTGGCCAAATAAGAGGAGCAAACTGACATGTTTGGGGCGATCTATATCGGATTGAGCGGACTGCGCGCCTATTCTGAGGGAATTCAGCGGGTCAGCAACAATGTCTCGAACCTTAACTCGTTGGGTTTCAAGGCGTCCACTGTAACCTTTTCCAATATTCAGGCCGCGCGCGATTTCGGCGGCACCAGCTTTCGCAATGGCGCCTTGGGTGCCGGAGCGGGGGTAGGGCTTTATGATGCAGCGCTGCAGTTCAAGGCGGGGGAACTGCGGCAAACCGATAGCGACCTTGACCTTGCGATTGATGGAACCGGATTCCTGACCCTGCTGCGCGGGGCAGACGTCCGCTATATCCGCACCGGCAGCTTCGATATCGACAAGGATGGCTATGTGGTGCTTGCCGGTACCGACTGGCGGCTTGGAACGCTGAATACGGCTGGCAAGGCGGTTCCCCTGACGATCGATTCCAGCCGAACCAATCCCCCGGTTCCAACCACCAGGATCAACTTTGCGGATAACCTCTCGTCCACCGCTACGACCTATACTGTCAACGATCTCGCGGTATACGACGCGGCGGGTACCAAGCACGTCTGGACCGCCACATTCACCCGGGTGACCGGCGCAAACAGCTGGACCGTCAAGGTTGACGATGAAACCGGCGCGACGATTGGCGAACAAACCCTGTCGTTTGTTGCTGGAGCACCTGATCCGACGACCGCCCAGCTGACGTTCAACGATACCGTCAACAATGCCTCGGTCTTGTTCGATTTTTCGACTAACGTATCGTCCTTTTCATCAGGCTCAATCTCAACGCTGCGGGCCGCCAGTATTGATGGCAACGCGGCTGGCTCGGTGACCAACATCGCGGTCAATGCCAAAGGCGAACTGGAGCTCAGCTATTCAAACAATAAGCAGAAACAGCTGGGCGCCGTGGCTATCGCGG
>JAFLDC010000302.1 GCA_017302775.1 Sphingomonadales bacterium | reverse complement strand
ACTATCACCCCTGCGGCACTGTTGAAGCCAATGGTAGCGATGTGGTGGCGCAGATAGTTGCGTGGCTAAACGAGGAGGCGACAAAGCCCGAGTGGCGTGCATACGCAGCTAAGAGCCGCCAAGGCGAGCTGTTCTAAAGAGGGGGGAAACCGCGCCGAGGGCGCGGCTTTGCCTTTCCGCCCCAAGCCCCGGAACCCCTCCCTAATAAGTGGAAAGGCAGGGCCGGTGGCCTCTTCCAATCCCGAACGGGAGTGGCCACGCCCCGTTCATCGTTTTCATTCTCTCAATGAAGTATTCAAGAAGTCAGCGATCAGTTTCAGCACTTCCGCTTCCGCTTCACGGTGCGGAACATGGCCAATTTTCGGCAGGATCACCGCCCGACCTTTGGCACCTGCGATGAGCTTGGGATGCTCGGCTGATCCATATTCATCGCTCTCGCCGTGTATGGCGAGCACAGGACATTCCACGCCACCCAACGCCCGATCGAGCGACCAGTCAGCGAAGGCGGGATCGAGCCAGGTATCAATCCATGCATCGACCACCCAACGGGTTTTATCGCCATGGAATCTGGCTAGCCGTCCCAAGGCATCGGTATCACGAAATTTATCACGCGCCTTCAAAATACCCGCGATGGTGCAATCCTCGACATAGGCTTGGGCACCCATCGTGATGGCCGCCTTGCATTGTTTGGGATAGATAGAGGCTGCGCCTACGGCCATACCGCCGCCGACACTATGGCCGCAGGCGATGAAGTGCGAGAAGCTCAAGACGCGCTGCATTGTGGGAATCACCGAAGCCGCTTCATCGGTAACAAAGCTGACTGGCAGCTTGTCAATGCGCGCGTCCGACTGTCCGAAGCCTAAACGATCATAGGCAATTACAGGCCGCCCAGTTACTTCGGCGAGCTTCTTGGGAAAATTCCGCCAACTGGCGACACTACCAAGCGACTCGTGAAAAAGAATGATCGGCGTGGAGCCAGCGGTCAGCGCGTCACGATTCCATATCGCGGCAGATAGCCTGCCGTCGGGCGTTTCGAGATCGAGACTTTGCTTTTCAAATTCTGTCATGAAGTCTCCATAAGGAACACAGACACGGGCGCGCGCAATCGCGCAGCCTCTCGGGTTAAAGGCGAAGGTCAGCGATGCAGTGCGGGCCTGTGCCCATACGTAATGATATCGGAATACGGTGCATTTAGCACAAATATTAGCACACTAGCGCAAAATCCCTTGAAAACTCTATAAAATCCAGTATCTTGGAGTAGTCACTACCTGACTCAAAATCGTTTGTCGAGAGACGTGCCCGTTCGAGTCGGGCCAGGGGCACCATCAATCGTAATTGCGATCAATTCGCAAAAGATTGATCGCATTCTCCGATCATCGCCTTGGGAATTTTCAACTGGTCTTGCCGGGCTGCGCGGCGCATTCAGATACAGTCGAATTTTACCCAAGCACGGAGAGAGATCATGGAACTCAAGGGCTCACTTACCGAGGAAAACCTCAAGGCGGCCTTCGCCGGGGAAAGCCAGGCCAATCGTCGCTACCTCTATTTCGCCCAGAAGGCGGATATCGAAGGCCACAATGATGTGGCTGCGGTGTTCCGGTCAACGGCAGAGGGCGAAACCGGCCACGCCCACGGCCACCTCGAATACCTCGAAGCCTGCGGCGATCCGGCTACCGGTGAACCGATCGGCGATACGGTGCTGAACCTCAAGGCGTCGATCGCGGGCGAAACCCACGAATATACTGACATGTATCCCGGCATGGCCAAGACGGCGCGTGACGAGGGCTTTGATGAAATTGCCGACTGGTTTGAAACGCTGGCCAAGGCGGAAAAGAGCCATGCCGGCAAGTTCCAGAAGACTCTGGACACCTTGCTGACCGAAGCGTGATGTCCGCTTGCCGTCCCGGACAGCTCCGGGACGGCACCATATCTTGATAGTGCAGGGGAAGCGCCATGGAAGGCAGCCTCGACGCTCCGACGCGTCATCCGATCCCGTGGCAGGATGAAAGCTGGTATGACGAGGCTGCGCTCGAAGCCGAGCTGCGGCGGGTTTACGATATCTGCCACGGTTGCCGTCGCTGCTTCAATCTGTGCGACAGTTTCCCGATTCTGTTTGATTCGATTGACGAATCGCCGAACGAGGAGGTCGATGATCTGACCCCGGGCCAATTGGCCAAGGTGGTCGATGCCTGCACCTTGTGTGACATGTGCTTCATGACGAAGTGTCCCTACGTGCCGCCGCACAGCTTCGATCTCGACTTTCCGCATCTCATGCTGCGCCACCGTGCGGTTCAGCACCGCAACGGCGGCACTTCGCTGGCGGATCAGCAATTGTCGGAAATGGACCGCAACGGCCGGCTTGGTTCGATGGTGGCCGGTGCAGTCAACTGGGCCAGCAAGGAAGGCAACAGCCTGACCCGCCCGTTGATCGAAAAGGTGGCCGGGATCGACAGGCGCGCGCATCTCCCGCCGTTCATGGACGTCTCGCTGAGCCGTCAGGCGCCGGCAGTGATCCCGGCACCCAATGTCGACGGCCCGGCGTTTGGTCGGAAAGTGGCGATTTATGCCGGGTGTCACGATGAATTCAACGATGGCGGGCCGGGCCTGGCGCTGATCAAGGTGCTGGCACACAATGGTGTGCAGGTTCGCATCGAGCATCCGGATTGCTGCGCCATGCCCAAGTTCGAGAACGGGGATCTTCCTGCTGTCGCCGGCGCTGCGCAGCGGATAACCGGCCACTTTGCCCCGCTGATTGAGCAGGGCTGGGATGTGGTTGCCCTGACCACCTCATGCGCGCTGATGCTCAAGTTCGAATGGCCCTTGATCGACCCTGCCAATGAAGCCGTTGCGCAGCTGAGCAAGCACACCTTTGATGTGGCCGAATATATCGTGGCCCTGGCCAAATCCTCCGGAATCGCTCCGATTGCGCCGATGGACAAGCGGATCGCCGTGCATTTTGCCTGCCATGCCCGTGCCCAGAACATGGGGCCCAAGGCGATGGAAATGCTGCGCTTGATCCCGGAGGCAAAGCCGGCGCTGACCGAACGCTGCTCAGGCCACGGCGGCAAATGGGGCATTTTCAAAGAGAATTTCGAACGCGCGGTAAAGGTCGGCCGGCCCGCTGCACGCAACCTTGTAAAGGATCAGCCGGACTTGGTCGTATCGGAGTGCCCGCTGGCCGGTCCTCACCTCAAACAGGTCATCGCCGCCAATGGCGCTGAACCGCCAACCCGGATCGGCCACCCGATCGAGGTGCTGGCTCTGGCCTACGGATTGTAAAAACCATGCCCCGCGATACCCGCACGATCACGCCTGCCGATATCATGCCACCGGATCAGTATGAACTGATCCGCGCCGATAAGAAGCAGGAAGCATTGGCGCGCAAGCGTCTGACCCGTTTGTCGATCGGCCCGCACGCCACGATCCTGTTCGAGAATTGGGCTTCGATGTGGCTGCAAGTGCAGGAAATGCTGCGGATCGAAAAGGGCGGGGATGAACAGCTGGTCGACGAACTGGCGGCCTATGATCCGATGGTGCCCAAAGGTAGCGAGCTGACCGCGACCCTGTTCTTCGAGATTGCCGATCCGCTGCGCCGTGATGCGTTTCTGCGCACTATCGGCGGGGTTGAAAACCACGTGGCCATCCAGGTTGGCGAGCATGTCATCCGGGCGCGGCCGGAAGGGGATACGGAACGGACCCGGGCGAGCGACAATAAGGCCAGCGCCGTTCATTTCTTTCACTTCGATTTTTCGGCGGCGGCCATTGCGGCGTGGAAAAGCGGAGACGGCACGGCATTGGTGCTGATTGATCACCCGAATTACGGTCACGCCGCAGTGATCAATGCGGACAGTCGTACATTTCTCGCGCGCGAGTGCTTTTAGGGTCAGTCACCGCCCGAATTGCTGCTTCCTGAGCGCTGCCGTGATGCCGCGGCTGCGGCGTCAAGTGGTCCGATGGACGGTGTTTCGGTACCGCTCAACGCCATCGATGGGCGCGACGCGGTGCCTTCGCCTTCTTTCGGGATGGTGCCTTCATACGGGCGCACGGTCGGCTTGCGCCTAAGTTTGCCGTCAGGCCCGACCTGCACCGCTCCGGGGGGAAGAACACGGCGCTGGGCCGATTGGCTGCCCGAGGCTGCATCGCCGAAGCCGCCGTTGCCAGCACTGAATAGCCCCTAGTTTTCTAGACGCCCTCGGTGCTCATCATCTGCTGCCGTTCGAACTCTACGGGTGACAGCATCCCGTTTCT
>JAFLDC010000301.1 GCA_017302775.1 Sphingomonadales bacterium | reverse complement strand
CTTTGAACGAAATTGTCATGAGCGTTTCTCCGCTGAAAATGGTTGATCCCCGGGGGAAGCGCGCGGGGCATGGCATGGAGATCGGCGGCTGGCAATATGCCGCAATGCAGCACTGCGGTTCCCTAGCGTCAAGTGGCGCCGCCGCGGCGTCCTGCGGTACGAATCAGCAGTCAAAGCCGTGTCAGGACGGGAACCAGCTGATCAAAATGATCGATCACCGCGTCAGCGCCGAGATCGTCAGGGGCCCGGTCGCAGAACCCGAAACTGACGGCGATCGATGGGATACCCGCCGCGCGGGCTGCGCCGGTATCAAAGGTGGTATCACCAACAAAGACCGCGTTTCCGCCGCCGCACTGTGCAACCATAGCGTGGAGTGCGTCGGGTGCCGGCTTGAGCGGGTATGTGCCCCCGCCGATGATGCACGCAAACCGGTGGGACAGACCGAGCGTATCGAACAGACGGACTGCAAGGTGTTCTGGTTTGTTGGTGACCACTGCAATCTTGGTCCCTTCAAGGGCAAGAGCGTCCAGCATCGCCGCTCCACCCGGATACAGCACCGTATGCTGCGCGATATTGGCCGCGTAGTGATCGATCAGCACCTGGCGCAATACGGTGAAATCGATGCCCTGATCGCCGCCGGTCAGTGCCAGCGCGCGGTGCAGCATCAATGCCGATCCACCGCCGATCAGACTCTGTACCGCATCGGCGGGCACTGCGGGGCGGCCGATCCTGGCAAGCGCGTGGTTTAGTGCCACCCCCAAATCGCCGGAAGTATCCAGCAAGGTTCCATCCAGATCAAACCCGACGATGTCAAAGCGGTGCGCGGCCATCGCGCTCCCACTGCCGAAGCATTGTGGAAACGGCAAGCAATTGGTGGCATGGGGCATTCCGATGACCGATCTCTCTACTCCGCTCGCCGTAATCGTCCTGGCCGCTGGCAAGGGCACCCGCATGAAAAGCGACCTGCACAAGGTTCTCCATCCGATCGCCGGGCGGCCGATGCTGTTGCATCTGCTTGGGGCCATTGCCGAGGTCGGTGCAGCGCGGCAGGTGATTGTCGCTGGCGATCGTCGCGAGCAATTGGAAGCGGCTTTGGCCGGGACCGCCGCGGAAGTGGTGGTGCAGGATCCGCAGCTAGGCACTGCCCACGCCGCACTGATGGCGAAGGATGTGCTGACGGGGTTTACGGGGTTGGTGCTGGTCTGTTTTGGCGACGTACCGTTCCTGTCCGCAGCTACGGTGCGGCGGCTATGCGCGGCACTGAATGACGCCAAGGTGGCGGTACTGGGCTTCCGTCCGGCTGATAGCGCGGCCTATGGCCGGATTATTGCCGATGCCGATGGTACGGTCCGCAAGATGGTTGAGCACAAGGACGCCTCGGCCGAAGAGCGCGCCGTCAACCTGTGCAACTCGGGTGTGCTGGTGGCGCACAGCGACGACCTGTGGCGATTGCTGGCCAAGGTCGATGACAATAATGCTGCCAAGGAGTTCTATCTTCCTGATGTGGCAACCCATGCCATCGCCGAGGGCGCGCGCGTTGCCGTTGCCGAAGCGGGGGAAGACGAAGTGATGGGTATCAACTCGCGTGCTGAGCTCGCCCGCGCCGAAGCCATCTGGCAGGGTTACAAGCGCGAGGAAGCCATGGCGGGCGGCGTGACGCTGCGCGATCCTGCCAGCGTCTTCTTCAGTTGGGACACCGAACTGGGCCGTGACGTTTTGATCGAACCCAACGTGGTCTTCGGTCCTGGCGCCAGGGTTGCTGACAAAGCCACCGTTCGCGCGTTCTGCCATATCGAAGGCGCGACGATTGGCGAAGGGTGTGAAGTGGGGCCCTTTGCCCGGCTGCGCCCCGGTGCGGTATTGGGCGCCAAGGCGAAGGTCGGCAACTTCGTTGAAGTCAAGAACGCAACCTTCGGCGCCGGAGCCAAGGCCAACCACCTTTCATATATCGGCGATGCTGAGGTGGGAGCCGCCGCCAACATCGGCGCGGGTACGATCACCTGCAACTATGACGGCTATTTCAAATACAAGACCGTAATCGGTGAACGTGCCTTCATCGGTTCTAATTCGGCGCTGGTCGCTCCAGTCAAGATTGGCGCAGACGCGATCGTCGCCGCCGGCAGCGCGGTTACGCGCGATGTGGCGGCTGGCGAGCTCAGGATCGTGCGCGGAGAACAGCTGGTCAAGCCGGGCTGGGCCGACCGGTTTCACGATGCGATGAAGAAAAAGAAGGCGGAAAAGAAGGGTTAGGGTCGATGCTCCCCACGCTCCACGCGATCTTTGCCGGTGCCTGGATCGGCACCGTCCTGGTCGAGGCGCTGTTCGAGCGGGCGCTGCTGGGACAGGGCCGCGACAAGGAACTTATTCTGGCGCGGCTGCACTGGAAGGTCGACAAGCTGGTCGAGCTGCCATTGCTTGTCGCCGTCGCCGTCAGCGGGATCCGGCTGCTGCGCGACATGCCGCTGGACGGCCTGCTGCGCGCCAAGCTGGCCTGCGCGGCGCTGGCGGTGTTTGCCAACCTCTACTGCATATGGCTGGTCAAACTGCGGCTGCGCGCCGCCGAGGCCGGGGCCTGGGACCTGTTCGCCATGCTCGACAAGCGCCAGCACCAGATCGGCGCACTGGTCTTGCTGGGCCTGCTGGGCGCGGCGGGGCTGGGAATGGCGCATTGACATGATATCATGATATGATATCAGTATATCAATGACCCGAATTCTCGCTGACCTGCCCGATGATGAAGTCAAGCGGCTCGACCAGCTTGCCTACGAGCAAGGCAAGTCGCGCGCGGCTGTGCTGCGGGAGGCGGTGGCGGCCTATCGTCCGCAAGGACCGATGGACTGGATTGAGGCTGGTTTCGGTGCCTGGAAGGATCGGACCGATATTGACGACGCTGTTGCTTGGCAGCGCCGCGAACGCGCGTCGTGGACACGCCCTTGGGATGACGACTACGAAACAGTCAAAGCTGAATTTCCCGACCTTTTCGATGCCGAGGACGATCGCCAGCGGCAAATATATCTCGATATGGAAAAGGGCATCTACCCTCCTGTTCGCAAGCCAGCCGAACAGTGAGCGGGTTCAGTTTTGATACCAACATTCTGATTGATGCGCTGAAGGGCTTGGCCCCAGCGAAGGAGGAGATTCAGCGTGCGGCCGGACTCACAGGTCGTGTCTGGATCAGCCGAATGGTTTGGATCGAAGTCATGTCCAAAGGCGCGCCCGAAGCACTGAAACGAACCGAGCAGTTTCTCTCTGGCTTTGTTGTCGATGAGGTGGACGCAGAAATTGGTGTTCGCGCTGCAGCACTGCGACGAGAACGCCCACGGCTCAAATCCCTGGATGCGATCATCCTCGCCACCGCCCAAACCCGTGGCCGCGTCCTTATTACACGAAATACCAAGGATTTTCCGGCACAACTTCCGGGAATCCGGGTTCCCTACACCCTCTAACGAAAGCAAATTCCATGTGCGGCATCATCGGTATCGTCGGCAAGAACCCCGTGGCAGAGCGGCTGGTCGATGGTCTGCGGCGGATGGAATACCGCGGCTATGACAGCGCCGGGGTCTGCACGATCCACGGCGGAGAACTGATCCGCCGCCGGGCACCGGGCAAGCTGGCCGGGCTGGTAACCGAGCTGGCGCGCGATCCCGCGCCCGGCACCACGGGGATCGCCCACACCCGCTGGGCCACCCACGGCGCGCCGACTGCGGCCAACGCTCACCCGCATGCCACCGCCAAGCTGGCGCTGGTTCACAACGGCATCATCGAAAATTTCCGTGCACTGCGCGAGGCGCTGACCAAACGCGGGCGCACCTTTGAAAGCGACACCGATACCGAAGTTGTCGCGCACCTGGTCTCCGAGCTGGTTGAGGCCGGTTCAAGCCCGGAGGACGCGGTGCGGGCCGTGCTGCCGCAATTGCGCGGGGCCTTTGCCCTGGCGATTGCCTTCAAGGACCATCCCGACATGCTGATCGGCGCGCGGCTCGGCTCGCCGCTGGTGGTCGGCTATGGCGAAGGGGAGACCTATCTGGGGTCCGATGCCCTGGCGCTCGCCCCGCTGACCCAGAAGATCGCCTACCTTGATGAAGGCGACTGGGTGGTCGTTACCCGCGAGGGCGCGCAAGTGTTCGACAAGGACAACCTGCCGGTAACGCGCGAGATCACCACTTCGGGCGCGTCCGCGGCCGAGATTGAGAAGGGCAACTACCGCCACTACATGCAGAAGGAGATCTTCGAGCAGCCGACGGTCGTGGCCCAGACCCTGCGCAGCTACATCCGCCAGGTCGATCA
>JAFLDC010000300.1 GCA_017302775.1 Sphingomonadales bacterium | reverse complement strand
TGAAACCTTGGTCGGAACACCCTATCGCTTCCATGGCCGCAATGCTGCCTCGGGCCTTGATTGCGTGGGGTTGCTGGCGGCGGCGATGGCGAAAACCGGGCGGTCGATAACGCTGCCTACAGGTTATGGCCTGCGCCTTGCCGATCTTTCCACCTGGCTTCCGGACGTCGCCCAATGCGGGTTCGCCGATGCCCAGCCGCCACTCCTACCCGGCGACGTCGCCTTGTTTGTGCCGGGACCGGGGCAGTTCCACCTTGCCATTGCCGCGAACGGCGGCGGCTGGATCCACGCCCACGCCGGGCTCCGCCGGGTGGTTCGCGATCCACAGCCGGCCGGAGCTATCCTGCGCTGCTGGCGTCCTCTCCCCGCATTCTGAAAGTAATTTCATGGCAACCCTTATTCTTGGCGCGATCGGAACGCTGGTTGGCGGGCCGATTGGCGGTTCGATTGGTGCTTTGATCGGCCGATCGGTGGATGGTCGCATTTTCGGTAATGGCCGACGCGAGGGACCGCGGCTGAACGAGCTCAGCCTGACAACCTCAAGCTATGGCGCGCCGATTCCCCGCCATTTCGGACGGATGCGCGTAGCAGGCCAGATCATCTGGGCGACGCAGCTTGCCGAACACCGTGACAAGCAAGGTGGCGGCAAGGGCAGCCCGACCGTGACCAGCTATTCCTACACCGCCAGTTTTGCCGTCGCCTTGTCAAGCCGCCCGATCGCGGCAGTTGGCCGAGTATGGGCTGATGGCAAGCTGCTCCGTGGCGAAGCGGGCGACCTCAAGACGGGCGGGATCTTCCGCTTTCATTCGGGTCAGGCGGATCAATCCGTCGACCCGTTGATCGCGGCGACAGAAGCCGGCGGGCGCTGCCCGGCATATCGCGGCCTCGCCTATGCCGTATTCGAAGACCTTCAGTTGGGTGATTTTGGAAATCGCCTGCCATCGTTGTCATTCGAAATATTTGCCGATGAACCCAGTCTGACCGTGGGCGATCTGCTGGACGGCGTCGTGGACAACTTCGCCGCAGAAATGCCGCTACCTGGTGTCCGCGGCCTCTCCATCGAGGGACCTTTGGTCGAAACGTTGGCATCGCTCGATCCGTTCTACCCGATCAATTGCGATGCCTGCGATGACGAACTGGTGCTAACAGCCAGCCATAATGTCGTCCTGCCGGTGACCTTAGGCGAACCCGCGACCTCCTCAGCCCAAGACGATTTCGGCAGCCAGGTCGGATTCGTTCGCAAACGCGCCGGGCAGGACAGCGCGCCAATAGCGGTGTTACGCTACTATGACCTTGATCGCGACTATCAACCGGGTGCGCAGCGTGCCCCGGGACGTCCGTCACCAGGCCAGCCCCGCGCCGTCGATCTGCCAGCGACGCTCGATGCCGCGGCTGCGCGCCAGGCGATCCACCGGGCCAGCAATCGCGCCAGCTGGAACCGTCAGACGATGTCCTGGCGCGTGGCAGAACTTGATCCCCAGGTGCGGCCCGGCGCGACAGTATCTTTGCCCGGCCATGCCGGCCTGTGGTGTGTGGCGGAATGGGAATGGCGCGAGTCGGGTATAGAACTCACGCTAACGCGATTGCCGCCCGTTGCCGTGCCGACTACACCAGCGGCGGATTCCGGTCGCATCGTCCCCCCGCCAGACGAGGATCTGGCCGCCACGGTTCTGATGACCTGCGAGCTGCCGTGGGACGGCATCAGCGCCAAATCCGTACCCTTGATTATGGCAATGCCTTCTGCCGCAACCTCATCGTGGTCTGGGGCCAGCCTTTACGTTGATCGGGGGGATGCTGTTCTTCAACCGCTGGGACCAACCGGACGAACCCGCGCCATCATCGGGACCGCACTTTCGCAGCTTGCCCCGGCCTCACCCTTGCTGTTTGATCGCACAGGGTCGGTTGAGATCATGCTGGCCGGTGCCGACCTCTCACTGGTCGATGCGACGATGCGGCAGCTTGCAATGGGCGCGAACCGGGCACTCGTCGGTCAGGAAATCATTCAATTCGCTACCGCGCAGCCTATGGGCGAGGGCCGCTGGAAATTGTCCGGTCTGTGGCGCGGGCGTGGTGGAACCGAAGACGCCATTGCGACCCACATGATCGGTGAAGCCTTCATCCTGCTGGATGGCACAGGCATCAAACTTGATACTGAAGCGATTGGCAATGTGCCTGACACAGCTATCGTGGCAATAGGATTGGCCGATACGGATCCGGTTCGCGCACCCATTCTGCTGAGAGGTATCGCCCTGCGTCCGCTCGGTCCGGTCCATGCTCAGTGGACGGTTTTGACCGACGGTTCCCATCAATTGCGCTGGGTCCGCCGCGCGCGCGGGGCTTGGCTGTGGTCGGATAGTGTAGACGTACCACTCACCGAACAGGTTGAAGTCTACGAGGTGTCCTTCGTGGCCGGTGGGCAAGTGGCGGCGCAATGGGAAACTACCACAACTGCGCTGACGATTACTGCCAACGAGATCGCCGGTCTGCGCACAACCTTTCCAACCGGACATTTCGCGATCCGCCAACGCGGCGATCATGCACTGTCGCGCCCGCTGCATATCGATCTGCCCGCCCCGTGAGTTTCACCGCCTGCACATTTAGGACAAGCCATGTCAGAACCCCTGTTCGATTCCCGCACGCCCCGCCTAGACCTGCCCCTGCTGTTTGCCGGACAGTCGCAGAAGGAAGGGTTTGTGAATGAAATTTCCGCCCGCCTCGACGCCTTGCTGGGCCTTGCCATCGAAGGCGAACTGGCAGCGGCACCACCCGCAGCGCTCGACGGGCAAAGCTGGCTCGTCGCCGCAGGTGCCAGCGGAGCCTGGCAGGGCAGATCCGGGCAAATTGCCTCTCGCCAAGCCGGAAACTGGATCTTTACGGCACCGGTTGATGGTCTTCGACTGCTTAACCGCACCACAGGTCAGGAAGTGCGTTATCATGCAGGATGGCAAGCCCCGGCCAGGCCGGCAACTCCTTCCGGTGGTATAACGGTCGATGCTGAAGCCCGCTCGGCAATCAGTGCAATCGTCACTGCTCTGACCATTGCCGGGATCATTCCGGCGTTGTGAAATGCGGCTCGGATCAGTGCCGCGGTGATCGGCAGCACGCCGGCGCAACCCCGAACTGGAGGCATTTCATACCGAATCGGCCACAAAACGCGACAATTATGCAACAGTCGCGGGGTTTGAGCGCTTGCGCGGCCAAATCGTTACAGTTAGACAACGCGCACTCGGTGGCTCAATCCTATTCAAAGGGGAAAACCATAATGCGCAAGATCATCCTGGGGATGGCGCTGGCCTCGTCGGCCCTCGCGACGCCGGCTCTGGCCCGCGACGATAGCTGGTACATTGAAGGCGACGTCGGCGGTGTACTGATCGAAGACATGGAAAACCTGGTCTCTCCGGGTTTTGGTCTGATGAACACTGCTGTCGGCTATGACGTTGGCGGAATCGTCGGCTATGACTTCGGCGGTTTCCGTCTGGAAGCCGAAGCCAGCTATCGTCGCGCCAAGGCTGACGGATTTAACGTTTCCGGTGCTCAGACCTTCTCAGGCTCCAACCTCGACGGAAATGCCAGTGCGCTGAGCTTCATGCTCAACGGCCTGCTTGATTTCGGTGATGACGATGGCCTGCAGGGCTACGTTGGTGGTGGTGCCGGTATCGGCCGGGTCAAAATTCTGGCCGACACGCCAAGCCGGACCTACGTTGACGATTCGGATTCGGGCTTGGCCTGGCAGGCTCTCGCAGGCCTGCGTATGCCGGTCAGCAGCAAGGTTGACGTCGGCCTGAAGTACCGTCTGTACAACCAGAACAATGTAAAGCTGGTCAGCCCGACCAATGCCGCGCTGGAAACCAGCTTTCGGTCGCATTCGGTAATGCTGACGCTCGGCTACAACTTTGGCGAACCGGCTCCGGTTCCGCCGCCGGTTGTAGAAGCCCCCGCTCCGGTTCCGACCCCGCCGCCTGCCCCGGCACCGGCTCCCGTGGTTGAAGCTCCGGTCTGCAACAAGGGTCCGTACATTGTGTTCTTCGACTGGGATAAGTCGGACATCACGCCGGAAGCGGCTTCGATCCTCGACAGCGCCGTGACGGCCTATGGCAACTGCGCCAATGTTCCGATCATGCTGGCCGGTTACACCGACCGTTCGGGTTCGACGACCTACAACCAGGGCCTGTCGGAGCGCCGCAACGCGTCGGTCACGGCTTACCTGACCTCGCGCGGCGTCCCGGGTGGAGCGATCTCCAGCCAGGGCTTCGGCGAAAGCAACAACCGCGTACCGACCGCTGACGGTGTGCGCGAACTGCAGAACCGCCGGGTGGAAATCAC
>JAFLDC010000030.1 GCA_017302775.1 Sphingomonadales bacterium | reverse complement strand
TCCAGCCTTTACCTCGACGATGATCGTTCTCATTGGCCATGCTCCTTTGCAGTGCATGGGTTCCACAGAATAGATCGCTAGAAGAGCCGCCACAGTCGATCATTGCGCCGCGGCTCAGCCGCGACTAGCATCACGCGGAAAGGGAGCAGGCGATGCGCAAGCTGCTGGTGATCTTACTGCTTCTCATCGCTGCTCCTTTGGTGGCTGCGCCATCCCAGCTCCCCAGAATTTCTGATGAAGCTGATTTTGCCGCCCTCGCCCGTACCAGCCCCGGCGGACGCCATGCCAGCTTTCCGCAAGTCATGTTCGTGATTGACCGTGCGGCCAAAGGCGGGCCAGAGCTGCACTTCGTTAATTCACGGCAGTTTGAGTTTCATATCGATTTCGTTCAGCGCACATACCTGTCGACGCAATCCGTCGAAACGTTGCTCGACGCCAACTATTCACAACCCAACCGCAGGTTCATCTTTGGCTCGATCCTGCACTACCAAACGCTCAAGCGTTATGGCGTGGAGTTTTGGGAAGGTGATGTTCTTACGCCCGAAGTGCTTCGCACAGCGATGGAGCTGTTGCGCGAAAAATTTGTGTTCCCCCTGGCTTTCAAGCCAAATTCGGAACAGCAGATTGCACTGGCCGCGGCAATGCCTGACATCGCGACGATAGATCAGAACCAGGTTTACGCCAGCCGCACGCAGCTTGTGCTCAACTCCGGCACCGCCACCGGCGTATTGCGGATTATTCCCGAGTTAAGTGACGATTTGCTGCTCGCACCCACTGATATCGTGGTTCTGGGGGAGGCGCCGCTAAGGCTCAGCCCCGTAGCGGGCATTATCACGAGCGAGTTCTCTACCCCACTGGCGCATGTTAACCTGCTGGCCAAAAGCTGGAAGGTACCCAATGGTTATGTCAGCGGTGCCTTGACCAAGTACGGACCATTCGATGGCAAATGGGTGCGGATGACCGCCAACGACGCCATCTCGATCCGCCTGGCCACAGTCAGGGAAATTGCTGCTGCCCAAAATAGCTTCAGTAAACGCCGGGTTCGAATCGCCAAGTCCGACCTGGGCTTCCGCGCCCTGCCATCGCTGGATCAGTTGCGCGCGCAGGATGCCGTCCGGGTCGGTTCCAAAGCCGCCAACTTAGGGGCAATCGTCAGTCAGCACCGCCCGGATACGGATGACTTTATCGTACCCGCCGGTTTCGCGATTCCTTTTGCCTGGTACGATGAATTCCTGGCCCGCAACGGACTCAAATCCCAGATCGACATCCTCCTGGCCGATCCCAGAATGCGATCGGACAGAACCTATCGCCGCCAGAAGCTGTCAGAGCTTCGCGCGGCCTTTACAGCTGGGCAGCTTCCCCCTGCTCTTGCCGCGCAGCTCGCCGCGCGGCGTTTGGAGGTGCTGGGGGACAGCGGAGTATTTGTGCGCAGTTCGACCAACAGCGAAGATCTGCCGGGATTCAATGGTGCAGGTCTTTACACCAGCGTTCCCAATGTAACGGATCAGGCCGCACTCGAAGAAGCGGTTAAAGTAGTTTGGGGTTCGGTATGGAATGAAGCGGCTTTTGCGGCACGGGAAGCTGCGGGAATCGATCATCGCAGCGTCATGGCCGGTGTATTGGTGCAGCGGGGCATGAATGCGGAAGCTTCCGGAGTGATGATAACAGAAAATCCGTTCGACCCGCTCGAATGGGGTTCAGTCTTCATCAACGCCAAGCGCGGTCTGGGCATTCGTGTGGTTGAAGGGCGCCGCGTGGCGGAGCAGCTGCTTTATCGGAGCGATCCTGAATCGATCCAGATCCTGACCCGTTCAACCGATGACGCCATGCTCAGCTTTGATGCCAATGGTGGAGTACGCGAGGTGGCGATCGAACCAGGACGGATGGTTTTGAGCGATCAACGTGCAAAACGACTGGCCAAGGTAGGGCGGCGCATTTCCGACATTTTTGGCGGCACGCCGCAGGATATCGAATGGCTCATGATCGGCGAAACGATCTATATCGTTCAGTCTCGCCCATACCTGCGGGGAAGCTGAGCACGTTTTCCTACACGAACCATATTGGTTATATGATGATGTTCCAATCCTAACGTGGAGCATTATCATGGCGCTAATAGAAGCACTGATCGGACCCATTGCTTCGATCATCGACAAAGTCATCCCCAACCCGGCCCAGCGCGACAAGGCCAAGCTGGAGCTTCTGCATTTGGAGGGCTCGCAGGAACTGGCTGAAATCAACACCCGGCTCACCGCGATCGTTGCCGAAGCCAACTCCCACGATCCATGGACCAGTCGTGCTCGGCCCAGCTTTCTCTATGTGATGTATGCCTTGCTGTTGTGGGCTTTGCCGATGGGTCTGCTGGCCGCCTTCAGTCCCGCGACGGCACGCGGCATAGCTGAGGGCATGAACGCCTATCTCTCCGGCCTGCCCGAGCCGCTCTACGCCTTGTTCGGCACGGGCTATCTCGGTTATACTGCGGCCCGTCAGTGGGGCAAAATCGCAGGTTCGGACCGCTAAGCGCTGCTGCTTTCCGCGCGTGGTTAGTATCGAGTAATCTTTTCGGCTTAGAAGCATCCCCGAAGGACGCCAGCAACGGCAGTCCGATGGAGTTGTCCGTGGTCCGATCGATCCCTATCAAACCGCGCGCGGTGGCTGCATTTGCCAGCCTGATGGTCGCTGCGGTTACCCTCTCCGGGTGCGACCGTGATACCAGCGCCGCCAAACAGCTTGCCGCCGCCAACGCTGCCGCCGAGCGGGCCGAAAAGGCCGCCTTGCGTGCCGAAGTAGCCTTGGAAAAGATCGAGAAGGCTAATCAGCCGCAGGTAATCGAAGTCGATCCCAACGCTACCGAAGATGCCGAAGATGCCGCTGTTGCTGAGCAGAATGAGCCGGCTGATCCTGCCGCTGATGTAAAGAGCTGATCCTTTCGGCTTGTCCGTCGGCACGACGAGAGTAAGGCAGCCGCAACCCTCCCTTCACAAGGAACAGGCCAGTGGCATTGCGTAAGGTACTCGTCCTCAACGGACCCAATCTTAATCTACTGGGCACCCGCGAGCCTGAAATCTACGGCCATGAAACACTAGAAGATATCTCCGCACGGCTGACCATCCAGGGTGTGGCACTAGGCCTTGAGGTTGAATGCCGCCAAACCAATCACGAGGGCGTACTGATCGATTGGTTGCATGAGGCACGCGGCAAGGTTCATGCAGTGTTGCTCAACGCAGGGGCCTACACACACACGTCGATCGCCCTGCATGACGCCATCAAGGCAACCCGGCTCAACGTGATCGAAGTGCACTTGTCCGACCCTGACACCCGGGAACCGTTCCGCCATATTTCTTATGTCGGCATGGCTGCGGTCGATTGTGTCAAAGGCCTCGGTGCCGGAAGCTACGAAGTAGCACTGCAACGCGCTGCCGCGCTTTAGTCTCTTGCCTCCCGCGCCCTGCCCGCGCATAGGCGAATGAACATTCATTCATCGAGGATCGCATGAGCGAAACCAAGAGCGCCAACCGCTCCGGCGGCATGAACATCGATAGCACGCTGGTGCGCGAACTGGCCGAACTGCTGGCCGAAAGCGGCCTGACCGAGATCGAGGTAGAGGACGGCGATCGCAAGATAAAGGTTGCCCGGCACGTGACCGTGAATAGCGTCGCGGCTGCTTCGGCCACACATATGGCTCCGGTGGCGGCGGCGGCGGCAGCAGCACCAGCCGCACCCGCTGCTGCTGCGGAGCCTGCCATGGCTACCGCAGTTGATGCCAATGCGCTCAAATCGCCGATGGTCGGCACCGCTTACCTTACCCCGGAACCGGGTGCTGCCCCGTTCGTTACGGTTGGCAGCCAGGTCAAGGCTGGCGACACCTTGCTTATTATCGAAGCAATGAAGGTGATGAACCCGATCACTGCCGACAGAGCCGGCACGATCACCGCAATTCTGGTTGAAAACGCACAGCCGGTCGAATTTGATCAGCCGCTGGTCGTGATTGCGTAAGGCACCACAGACTATGGCAATTTCCCGCATCCTGATCGCCAATCGCGGCGAGATCGCTTTGCGTATCCACCGTGCGGCGCACGAAATGGGGATCGAGACGGTCGCGGTTCATTCCACTGCCGATGCCGATGCGATGCATGTCCGGCTGGCGGATCATGCAGTCTGCATCGGCCCGCCTGCCGCCAAGGACAGTTACCTCAACGTCGCCGCAATCATCTCAGCGGCGGAAATCGCCCATGCCGATGCGATTCATCCCGGCTATGGCTTTCTCTCCGAAAATGCCCAGTTCGCTGAGATTGTCGAAAGCCATGACATCACCTGGATCGGCCCCAAGCCTGAACACATCCGCACCATGGGTGACAAGATCGAAGCCAAGCGCACGGCCGGCGCGCTCGGTCTACCACTGGTGCCTGGCTCAGACGGCGCCGTCAGCGATATTGCCGAAGCACGCGAAATTGCTGAAAAGGCAGGGTATCCCGTAATCATCAAGGCCGCTTCAGGCGGTGGTGGGCGCGGTATGAAGGTCTGCAATGGGCCTGATGAACTGGAAACGCTGATCGCCCAAGCCGGTACCGAAGCCAAGGCCGCCTTTGGCGATGCCACCGTCTATATCGAAAAGTACCTCGGCAATCCGCGTCACATCGAATTCCAGGTGTTCGGCGACGGGGCAGGCAGCGCCATCCACTTAGGCGAACGCGACTGTTCGCTCCAGCGTCGTCACCAGAAAGTACTGGAAGAAGCGCCCTCCCCCGTCATCAGCCCGGCCGAGCGCGAGCGGATGGGCGGGATCGTCGCCAAGGCCATGGCTGACATGCAATATCGCGGCGCCGGCACGATCGAGTTTCTGTGGGAAAACGGCGAGTTCTATTTCATCGAAATGAACACCCGCCTGCAGGTCGAGCATCCGGTGACCGAGGCCATCACCGGGCTTGATCTGGTACGCGAACAGATCCGTATAGCCGATGGCAAGCCGCTGTCAGTCAAGCAGGAAGACATTGAGTTTTCCGGCCATGCGATCGAGTGTCGGATCAACGCCGAAGACCCCTGGACCTTCGCTCCCTCGCCCGGTCAGGTGCAAAACTACCATGCCGCTGGTGGGATGAATGTCCGCGTCGATTCAGGGCTTTACGCCGGGTACAAGATCCCGCCGTATTATGATTCGATGATCGCCAAGCTGATCGTCAAAGGCCGCACCCGTGAAGGTTGCATCATGCGGCTGAAGCGCGCGCTGGAGGAAATGGTTATCAGCGGCGTGAAAACCAGCATTCCACTGCATCAGGCGCTGATGAACGAACCCGATTTCATTCATGGCGACTATACGATCAAGTGGCTGGAGGAATGGTTGGCGAAGCGGACCGGCTAAGTTCCACGCCCCCAGCCGCCGCGACGGATCAGCCAGATGTGAAAGAGATGGCAGCCGACGAAAGCGGCCGCCACTCCCGTAAAAACACCAAGCATTGCAAGCGTGTCGGCCTGCCAATCGGGCGGCACGAGGAATCCCATGGCTAGGGCCACAAGCAGAAACAGCGCAGGGGTGAAACCCAAAGCGATCTGGCGCGGCGCACTCCAGGTCGCCCGCCCATCAAAGCCCCACTGCATTGGGAGATCTGCCGACGGCGGTAAAGATCGATCCGCGTGGATCGAAATGCCAACCAAGGCCAGTAGAGAAAACAGCGCCAGCACGAAATAGGCCGCCAGAGCCATCAGACCTACTCCAGCGGCACCCCCGGCATCTGCTTGGCCGTGCGGATCGTCAGACTGGTCTTCACGCTCGCCACATTGGGCGCTGGGGTAAGCTTGCTGGTAAGAAATTCCTGAAAGCTTTGAAGGTCTTTGCTAACAATCTTCAGAATGAAGTCGATCTCTCCGTTGAGCATATGACACTCCCGCACTTCGGGCAGATCGCGCATGGCTTCTTCAAACTGACGGAGTGAATCCTCGGCCTGACTCTTCAAACTGACCATGGCGAAAACGGTGATCGCGAAACCAAGCTTCGAGGCGTCAAGATCGGCGTGATAGCCACGAATTACGCCCATTTCCTCAAGGCTGCGAACCCGACGCAGGCAAGGCGGAGCCGTCAGTCCGACGCGCTGCGCCAATTCGACGTTGGTAACACGCCCCTCTTCCTGCAGCTCGGCCAGCAACCGGCGGTCGATTGAATCGAGATTGGCCATGTCACCCATCCTTGCTTGCGTCGCAGAGCCGCAAAACGCCCCCATCCGGGCAACTTTCAGCACAGTCCGTGTCAATCTGCGATAACATTATTGTTTATGGCGGCAACTGTCCCGCTTTGCAACGCACCTTTCGCAACCTGCCCAGCCTGGGGACAAGTTTGGTAAACTCGCTCGCATGGCCTTGCCGCGGCGCATAAGGGGAACCATGCATTTTGACGATCGCCTTGGTACCGTTCTGCGTCTCAACGCGACCGGCGAGGCGGTGCAACGTATCCAGCTGCGCCAGCTGCTTGATCTGTTGGGGACATCACCCGTGGAAGCACGCGGGGATCAGCTGGATGCTGCTTTCGTGCGTATCAGCGAGCTCAGCGCCCGGATTCCGACCGCGGAACGGGCTGCGATGATCCGCGACGCCGGGTTACGCTTGCGCTCTCCGCGGCTGGTGGCGGCCTTGGCGGAAAGTGATCCAACCGTTGCCGCTGCGGCATTGCAACGCGCCAAACTTGAACCGGAACAGTGGCTTGATCTGATTCCCGCCCTTCCCCCTTCCGCACGTCAGGCGCTGCGTGACCGGCGTGATCTGCCAGTCGAGGTAAACGGCTTGCTGGGGCGCCTCGGCGTGAATGACCGCGGGCTGCCCCCGGTCGGCAGCTCAGAGCGGGCTTCCCAAACAGCAGCTCCATCCGAGATAGCGGCAGATATCGGCAAGGTTGCCCAAACCGCAGCGGCAGAGGTCGCGCAGCCAACGCAGACCGGGCAGGTCAACTCTCCAACCCAGACCGAACCCGCTCAGGCCGAGGACGTGCCTGCGGACACCACCCCGACAGCAGCGATACTGCCAGCCCAACCAATCAGCGGCGACAGCGGAATCGGAGCCATTGTCCGACGGATCGAATCGTATCGGCGCGCTCGTCAGGTGGTCGATCAGGCACCGCAATCCGATGCCCCACGGCTACCGCTCGGAGAAGAGCATGTTCTGATAGTTCCCGACGAAATTCGGGCATTTGATTTTGCCGCGGATGCAGAGGGGAAGATAGTCTGGAGCGATCCGGGATCGGCGCCCATGGTAAACGGTCTGATCCTCGGTAACTCGATCTGTTCGCAGGAATTCAACACGCTGGTACGGCGCTATCAGCCGCTTCGCCGACAAGCGCTCCGCTTGGACGGCGCACCGGCTATTAGCGGCGAATGGCAGCTCGATGCCGCCCCTTGGTTCGATCCGCTGACCGGTCGTTTCCTAGGCTATCGCGGCCGGATGCGTCGCCCGCTCGATGCTCATGACACAGTCCCGGTAGTACGCGACAGTGAAGCAGACAGGATCCGCCAAGTGCTTCACGAATTGCGCACGCCGGTCAACGCGATCCAGGTCGGCGCCGAAATCATTCAACAGCAGCTGTTCGGCCCCAGCCCGCACGAGTATCGTGCCGTGGCAGCGACAATTGCGGGCGATGCGGCGCGGATGCTTTCTGCCTTCGAAGAGCTGGAGCGTCTTGCCAAGCTCGATTCCGCGGCCCTGGAACTCGAACGCGGCGAGACCGATCTGGCTGCGGTTGTGGCCGCCACAGTCAAGCAACTGGGTAATCATACATCCCAGCGGGGCAGCGGCTTTGTATTCAAGGATGAGGCGCCGGCCCTGAAAGTCGGATTGGCCGGTACCGAGGTAGAGCGAATTGTGTGGCGTTTGCTCGCGACTTTGGCTGGGGTCAGCGCAACGGGCGAGCTACTGCGCCTTAGGCTGCGGGAACGTGGCGGAATGGCCAGAATCGATGTAGCCCTTCCAGGCAGCCTTGCCGGTCGCACCGATGAAGATTTGTTCAAGGCGGCAGCCGGTGCCATTCCGCAAATCATTTCGGCTGGCGTCTTCGGCGTCGGCTTCGCGCTGCGCCTGGCCCGGGCGGAGGCCCGTGCGGCGGGTGGCGAGCTGGTTCGCAAGAACGATCGCATACGTTTGACCCTGCCGGGGTTGACCGCAGAGCCTTCGGTCCATACCGAGCGGCAGAGGATTGCAGCGGGCACGGCCCCAAACTGAAGAGCGGAGCACCATTCCCTTGGCGAAGCTGTGCATTACTGACATGCCCGCCAAGGCTGATTTCGTGCAATTCAAGCCGGAATTTGGCCAACGGTTTGTATTGACGGTCGACACGGAAGAAGAGTTCGACTGGACCCGTCCGATTGAGCGGGACAACTATACCTTACAAACCGTTGCTCGGCTCGCCCGGTTTCAGGAGTTTTGCGAGGGTCAGGGCGTTTGCCCGATCTATCTGGTGGACTATCCGATCGTTTCATCACCTGCGGCCACAGCAATTCTGAGGGCTGCGGTTTCGGCTGGAAAGGCCGAAGTCGGTGTTCAACTGCACCCGTGGGTCAATCCTCCGTTCGATGAAGAAGTGACCGAACGAAATACCTTTGCCGGCAACCTTCCTGAAGCCCTGGAGCGGGCAAAGTTCCGCAACCTTCGCGACGCGATCGAGCAGAACATCGGCGCCCCACCGCTTATTTACCGCGCTGGCCGCTATGGCGTGGGGCCCAATACCAGCCAGATCCTCAGCGACGGCGGTATTGCGATCGACACTTCGGTACGCGCCCGGTTTGACTATAGCGCCGCCGGCGGACCCAATTTTCGCGATTTGCCCTTGCGGCCGTGGTGGATTGACCGCGATGCCGGGCTGATGGAACTGCCTTTGACTTCGGTCTACTGGGGGCTGCTGCGGCAGCTGGGGCACATTCTCTACGCTCGGTTGTGGCGGGCACCGCAACTGCGCGGAGCTATGGCCCGTTTCGGCTTGCTGGAACGTATTCCACTTACGCCGGAAGGCGTAACGATCGAAGAAGCGCTGCGCGGGATCGATATTGCGATCGATGAAGGTTTGCCGGTGCTGGTGTTCTCATTCCACTCTCCGTCGTTGGCTCCCGGGTTTACACCCTATGTCCGTGATGAAGATGATCTTGACGCGCTTTATGCCTGGTGGCGTCAGGCGTTCACCTATTTGAAGCAGCGCGGCGTAACCGCAACTCGGGTAAGTGAACTGGTTAACTCCGTGGAGCTTGCCTAAGCGGTCATGCCAAGCTAGGGCCGCGCGATAATCGCGTGCATGGGCCTGTAGCTCAGTTGGTTAGAGCTGGCCGCTCATAACGGCTAGGTCGCGGGTTCGAGTCCTGCCGGGCCCACCAGCGCGTTGGAATACCCCAGGTCGGGGAGTGGCGCAGTCCGGTAGCGCGCCTGCTTTGGGAGCAGGATGTCGCAGGTTCGAATCCTGTCTCCCCGACCAAATTCCCCGGTCTGATCCGGTTCGCCGTGCACTTCACGGTTCGCTCGGGCGCGATTCGGCCGCACTCGCCGAATCACTTTTTCCGGCGTCATTCCGCAAGCTTTCGTAAACAACCCTGCAAAATTGAGATCAGAACCACCGCGCCGCGCGGTTCAGCGACTGATCGCCCTACCGCCGCCCCACCCAATTGGCAGTTTCTGTCGGATTTCGACCCACACCAGGCATAGGCTATGATCCATAACATTTTTCTTATCAATCTGTTATGATGATTTTTTAAGGTTCTTTTTGAGAAAAATCAGCTCAAGCGCTAGCTCGAATGGCGTTTCTCGGTCCTCCTGCCAAATAGATCAGATGTTGCAGATATCATATTGTATTTAATCAATTTAAATGAGCTTTGTCTGGATTTGGCCAGCTATAGCGAGTCCGCATCGGGCCGATGGCTCGTCCGCCCGCCTACCCTGCCCCATTTTCCAAATTGCACCGGATCCACAGGGCGTTGGAAGCCACAAGTTACCCGTACAATTCCGTATGTGCTTAAGAGTGCGATAACTATTTTCTGGCATTTACAACGCCATGAAAAACGTGACGCTCCGCTCCGCCGCCAGCATTCTGGCTATTGCAACCATGTTTGGCGCCGGTTCCGCACATGCGACTGGCGTGACCGCCGGTACGCTGATTCAGAACACGGCCAGCGCCACTTACAACAGTGGATCTGAAACGACGACCGTGACATCCAACACCGTCGATCTTCGGGTCGACGAGTTGCTGGACGTTGCTGTTGCGCCGCTCGATGCGGCACCGCAACCGCTGGGGTCGGGCACGACCGTGCTTACCTACAGCGTGACGAACACCGGTAACGGTTCGGAAGCATTCAATCTCACCGCTAACCCGGCTGTTTCTGGCAATGCGTTCGATGCGGTGATTCAAACCGTTGCGATTGATAGCAATGGCAATGGGGTTTACGATCCTGGCGTTGATACGGTGGTGCCAAATGGCAGCGCTTCAACTGCGGTCGCCCCTGACGCCAGCCTGACAGTATTTGTTGTGGTCACCCTGCCAGCCGGCGCGGCGGACAATGCCGCCAGCCAGGTTCGTTTGACAGCAACGGCCGTCACCGGAACCGGGTCGCCGGGCACGGTGCTTACCGGCCAGGGCGCTGGGGGCGGCGATGCCGTTGTTGGCAGCACCACTGCCCAGGATGACGGACTCGGCTCGCTGATATCGCGCACGGCTGCCGTGACGCTCACCAAGTCCTACACTGTCGCCGATCCGTTCGGCGGAACGCAACCGGTTCCGGGTGCGATTGTCACCTACACCATCCGGGCGGATATCGCCGGCACCGGTCAGGTCTCTAACCTGCACGTGACCGACATCATCCCCGCCGGAACCACTTATCAGGCCGGAACGCTCAAGCTGGACGCCGGTGCCCTGACCGATGGCGCCGACGCCGATGCCGGAACAGCATCGGCAGCCGGTATCGACGTTAACATCGGCACGCAAAACGGCGGAACCAGCCGTACCGTAACCTTCCAGACGCGTATCAATTGACCTTAGTCACACCAAAGGGGTCGCATCCAATGAAATCGTTTATTCAACTCTGCCTCGCCGTCGCTCTGGTCGCCGCGCCGACCGCCGCCATGGCTGCTCCTGATCAGGTTTCGTTGGTCGGAGACGTCAAGCTTGAGAAGACCGTGACCGAGGAAGGCCGCACCCGAACCGAGTTGCAGGACCCCAAAGTGGTGGTCCCCGGCGACCGTCTGCTGTTCACCACACGATATTCCAACACCGGCACCCGTCCTGTCCAGAACTTCGTTGTGACCAACCCGCTGCCCGGGCCAGTCATGCTCGTTGCCGAGGAAGGCCGCGGTTATTCGGTATCCGCAGATGGCGGCAAGACGTGGGGCCAGTTGAGCACACTCAAGGTACCCGACGGTAAGGGCGGGCTGCGTCCCGCCTCGGCTGCCGATGTAACACATCTGCGCTGGGTCATCCCTTCCATCGCCCCAGGGGCATCCGGGAAACTCGAATATCACGCAATCGTCCGCTGAATCGCGGAGAGCACCGCCAAAGCCTGCGGGCGGAGCTAGCGCAGGCCAAAATCCAGGGACTTAGACATGAATCGCACCAGAAAGGTCATGAGTGCGGCAGGGATATTAACACTTGCCGCTCTCGGCGCTCAACCGGCCTTTGCGGCCGGAACGGCAGCGGGATCGACCATTACCAACACCGCCACGGTCAATTATCAGGTCGGTTCGGTCGCGCAGACCGCAACGACTGCATCGGACACGCTCACCGTCGACCGCAAGGTCAACCTGACTGTTGCCGAAGTGGGCACAACCACGACGCAGGTAACGCCAGGGCAGACGTCGGCGGTGACGACCTTCACCGTGACCAATACCTCGAACGCGACGCTCGACTTCGCGCTGACCGCCGTTCAGCCGACCGGCGGGACCGCTGCGCATGGCGGGACCGACAGCTTCAACGGGACGAACGTGCGAATCTTCGTCGATACGAACACCAACGGCGTTTTCGATTCGGGAACGGACACCCAGGTGACGTACCTTGACGAACTGGCCGCAGACGGCAGCCGTACCGTGTTCGTGGTTTCCGACATTCCGCTTGGTCTTGCCAATGGTGCGGTTGCGGGAGTCACGCTGACTGCAACGGGTCGTGAAGGCGGTACCGCTTCGTCTCAGGGTGCAGCGCTGACTCAGACGACCACGGCCAATACCGCCGGCATGGACACGGTGTTCGCAGATACTGCCGGCGCCACCGACGCCGCCCGCGATGCGGCGTTCTCGGCCCGCGATGACTACACCGTATTCACTGCGACGCTGACTGTCCTGAAAACCAGCACGATCATCAGTGATCCGCTTAATGGCACAACCAATCCGAAGATGATCCCTGGCGCGACGATCGAGTATTGCATCTCGGTTAGCAACGCCGCAGGCGGCGCTGACGCCACCAACGTGGCGGTGAGCGATCCCCTGCCCGGCCAGATCACCTATGATGCTGGATACGGGATCAAGCTCAACGGAACCGTCGTTTCGGGTAATTGCCAGACTGATGGCACTGCCGGCGGCACCTTCTCGTCGAACACCGTCAACGGCACGATCGCCAGCCTCCCGGCTGGATCGACCAAGACCGTGCTGTTCCGCGCGACGATCAACTGAGGGATCGGCCCCGCCCCCTTCACGGCGGGCGGGGCCACCCGAACTTCAAAAAGAAATCAATGAAGCGTCTTGCCTCCATCTACCAAGCAATCGCAGCCGCGCTGACCATGGCGCTGGCTCTTCTGGTGATGCCAGCGGCACAGGCGCAGACCATCGCCAACACCGCGCAGGCGCATTGGAATGAAGCCGGCCAGCCGCGTGAGACGACTTCCAATACCGTCCAGTTCGCGGTAACCCCTATCCCCGTCACGATCGAGACGCTGCGACCTGTTTCCGGACCAGCGACCTATCCCAGCCTGACCGCCCCGCAGTGCGGCGGCCGCCCTTTGAACTTGCCCGGCAGCGGAAGCGGAGGCGGAAATCCCGCGCTCGCGTCAACGCACGTCCTGACGGTGGGTGAAACGCTCTACCTGCGGCTCAACGCGGCAGGCCGAAATACAAATCCGGCCCAGATCGACAGTATCGCCGTCGATATCACCACGGACAGCGGTGATCGCGAGAGGGTGACAATTTTCGAAACCGGCCCCAACACCGGCATCTTCGTAGGCGGTATCCCGACCGTCGGCCTACCGCCGGCGGCGGTCCAAAGTGATTGTCGGCTTAGCGTAGCCGGCGGCAGCGTTATTTCCGTTCTATATGACAGTGGATCGGCTCAGGGGACGACCCGGGCTGCGGTAGACGTGCTGGTGGACCCATACGGCCTGATTTTCG
>JAFLDC010000003.1 GCA_017302775.1 Sphingomonadales bacterium | reverse complement strand
GGACCAAGGACACCTGGGGACTGTGGCGGCGCGCCGTGCTGGAACCTGAAAGCAACGCCCAGTTCGGTGAGGGCGGCGCCGGAACCTTTTCCGATGGCAAGCTCTACAGCCGGATCAAGGACCCGCGTCATCTCAGCCGCAAAGTGCTGACCGAATTCGTCAAGGCGGGCGCACCGGAAGAAATCCTGACCGAAGCCCATCCCCACGTCGGCACCTTTCGCCTCGTCACCATGGTGATGAGCATCCGCGAGACGATTGAGGGTTTGGGCGGTGAATACCGATTCGGCACGCGAGTCGACGATTTCGAAATCACCGATGGGAAAATCAGCGGTCTGCACCTGTCCGATGGGACTTTCCTGGCAGCCAGCCATGTGGTGCTGGCAGTCGGCCATTCGGCGCGCGACACCTTTGAGACACTCGATCGGCGCGGGGTCCATATCGAAGCGAAACCGTTTGCGATCGGGGTGCGGATCGAGCACCCGCAAGGCTGGATTGATCGCGCCCGCTATGGCCCCAACGCCGGCAATCCAATCCTTGGTCCCGCGGCCTATTCGCTTGCCCATAAAGCCGCCAACGGCCGCTCGGTCTATTCGTTCTGCATGTGCCCGGGCGGCCGGGTCGTCGCTGCGACCAGCGAGGAAGGGCGTGTTGTCACCAACGGGATGAGCCAGTATTCCCGTGCCGAATTCAACGCCAATTCGGGCCTGGTGGTCGATATCAGTCCGGAACGCGATTTTCCCGGTGGGCCACTGGCGGGGGTTGATCTGCAACGCCGCCTGGAAAGCCTGGCCTTCATCGCCGGGGGATCGAATTATCACGCGCCGGGGCAGAAGGTTGGCGATTTCCTGGCCGGCCGGCCCAGCACGACGCCGGGTTCGATCGAGCCGAGCTACAAACCCGGGGTCAAGTTCACTGATCTGGCAGAATGCCTGCCACTCTTCGTGCTGGATGCCATCCGCGAAGCGCTGCCGGTATTCGGGCGGCAGATGCCGGGCTATGATCATCCCGATGTGGTGATGACCGGGGTGGAAACGCGCACATCGTCGCCGGTACGGATCACCCGCGGGCCGGATTTCCAGTCCATCAATACGGCCGGTCTGTACCCCGCCGGGGAAGGCGCGGGCTATGCAGGGGGGATCCTGTCAGCTGCGGTAGACGGCATCAAGGTGGTCGAAGCGGTCGCGCAGGATCTGGTACGGACTTGAGCGCATACGACGTCATCATTGTCGGCGCCGGAGCCGCCGGCCTGTTTTGCGCCGCCACCGCCGGCCAGCGCGGCAAGCGCGCCCTGCTGTTGGATCACAACGCCGAGCCAGGCCGCAAAATCCTGATATCGGGCGGTGGTCGCTGCAATTTCACGAACCTGTACACCGCCCCCGATCGCTATCTTTCGGCCAATCCGCACTTCGCGAAATCCGCATTGAGCCGTTTTACCCCGCGCGATTTCGTCAGCCTGGCCGAAAGCCATCGCATTGCCTGGCATGAAAAGACGCTGGGGCAACTTTTCTGCGATGGATCGGCGCGCCAGATCGTGGCGATGCTGTTGGAGGAATGCGCCAGAGGCCAGGTCGAGCTGCGTTGCGGAGCACCGTCAAACCAGGTGGAACACCGAGATGGCCGGTTCCATCTGGCTGGAGCCTGTGCCCCGGCATTGGTGATCGCCACGGGCGGCCCGTCGATCCCCAAGCTGGGCGCATCGGGCTATGCCTATGATCTTGCCCGCCAGTTCGGGCTGAAAGTCATCCAGCCGCGCCCCGCGCTGGTTCCGCTTACGCTGAGCGCGGACGATGTGCTGTTCAAGGAGTTGTCCGGGGTATCCACGGATGTTGTCGCGACTTGCGGCAAGGCTGCGTTTCTTGAGGCAGCGCTGTTTACGCATCGCGGTCTGAGCGGCCCTGCCATCCTCCAGATCAGTTCCTATTGGCAACGCGGCGAAGCCGTACGGATCAATTTCCTGCCCGATGCGCCAGCCGGCTGGCTGATCCAGGCCAAGCGCCTGCAGCCGCACGCCACCCTGCGCAAGGTTCTGCCGCTGCCAGACCGGCTGGCGACAACGCTGGCCGACCGGCTTGGACTGGGCGCAGAACTGGGCAGTTGTTCTGACAAGAAGCTGCGCGGGGCCGAACAGGCACTGGCAGACTGGGCGTTTCACCCCAATGGCAGCGAAGGCTTTGCCAAGGCGGAGGTAACCCTGGGCGGGATCGACACCGCCGGCCTGTCCAGCCAGACAATGGCCGCGCGCACGGTGCCAGGGCTGCATTTCATAGGCGAGGCTGTGGACGTGACCGGGTGGCTGGGCGGTTACAATTTTCAGTGGGCATGGGCTTCAGCCCACGCTGCCGCCACGGCGCTCTAGGGCCAGAACTTCCCGTCCGCTGCCGAGCCGCGCGGTCAGATCAGCACGAAGCGGCATCTCGGCCAGAATCCAGCGCGTCAGACGCTCATAATGCTGAATGAAGCGGGCCACCCCGGCGGGGCTCATAACGGCCGGGCCACCTTTGCTGCGCAGCGCCGCCTCCTGCTGCTCGCGCCAGCGCGCCACGATCTCCCATCCCGGAGCGGCGAGCAGCACCAGCCGGTCAAGCCGCGCAAACAAAGCCTGATAATCCCCGCTGAGCGCAGTATTCACATACTTGCGCCACACAGCATCGCGATCCTCGGCGGCTTCCAGCGCGTTGACCGGCATCGACACATCGGGCTGAGGGCGCGCGCCCACGCACCATCCTTCCAGCAGCAGCACCTGGGTCGCAGGCGGGGCCAGCGGCCACTGGGGAGGGGGAACGCGGTCATCAGCCGCCTTGTCGAACCGGGGCAACGGGGCGGCATCGCCCCGCTCAAGTGTGGCGATAACTTCGCAGCCCAGCGGAATATCATGTGTCCCCGGCACGCCCCGTGTTGCCAACAGCGGATGGACATGCCGCGCCAGCAGGCAGCGATCGGCCCGGGTCTTGTAGAGATCATCAAGCGACAGCGTGGCGATCCGCAGCCCCTCTGCCGCCAGCCCAGCGGCAAGATATGCGGCCAGTGTCGATTTTCCGCTGCCCTGTGCGCCGCACAGGCCGATCACCAGCGGCGTCCGTCCGGCTCGCGCCAGATCATCGTGGATCAAGTCCGTAATGGCAGAGGCCAGCCCAAGGTCGATCATCGCCCCTTGCGAATAGCAGTCTGCACCGGCTCTGCACAGCAAGCCGAAGCAATCGCCATCCGCTGCCACAACGTCCTTCATTCCCTTGCGCGAATAAGGGTTCACGAGATTATATGGAGGGCGTGCAATGCAGGGGTCGATGCGGCGCTGGGATGGAGCATTCTGGCTGAAGATTATCGGGGTTCTTGCGGTCATCTCGCTCGGTGACTGGCTGTTCTACCAGCGCACCGAATATATGGGCGCATTCGGACTGATCGGACTGGCGATTGCCGCCGTGCTGATCCTCACCCGTCCGGCGCTACGCCGGGATCGCCGCGCGCTGCTGGCGCTGGGATTTGCCGTCATCGCAGCCACCGGGATGATGTGGGACGCGCATCCCTTGCCCTTCGTGCTGTTCTGGGTCTCGATCGGCCTTGCCACGCTGTTGCCGGGCACGGCAGCCTTCGATGACGGCTGGCGCTGGTTCCAGCGGCTGTTCGTACAAGGCATCAAGTCGCTGTTTGGCCCGCTTATCGATTTCGCCAAGCTGACCCGGATCAAGCGTCGCCGCCCGCCGCGCGGCATGGGTCTGCGCTATTGGATCAAGACGCTGATCCTTCCGCTGGGTGGGTCGGCAATAATCGTGGCACTGTTCGCCCAGGCCAACCCGCTGGTCGAACGGTTCTTTACCGCTTTCGATATTACCGCACCCGACGAAAAGTTGATCGCACGGTTGATCCTGTGGGGATTTCTGGCGCTCATCACCTGGGGGGTATTGCGCCCCCGTCCCCCGCGCCACCTGATCGGGACCTTCGATGGGCGCGGTGATGCCGTCATTCCCGGCGTCAGCCTGGCATCGGTGACGATTTCGCTGGTCCTGTTCAATGCGCTGTTCGCGGCGCAAAACCTGATGGACTCCGCCTTCCTGTGGGGCGGCGTAAAGCTGCCCGGCGATATGACACTGGCGGACTATGCGCACCGCGGCGCCTATCCGCTGTTGATCACGGCTCTGCTCGCCGCGCTGTTCGTGCTGGTGGCGCTGCGCCCCGGATCCACAACTGCTGAGAACCCCTTGGTCCGCAAGCTGGTGATGGTATGGATCGGACAGAACCTGTTTCTGGTCGGCAGTGCCGCACTGCGTACCTGGGACTACGTCGAATCCTACGATCTGACCCAGCTGCGCATCGCTGCGCTGCTGTGGATGTGGCTGGTTGCGATCGGGCTGGTCCTCGTGCTGGTTCGAATGCTGAAAGGCAAGAATGCCGCCTGGCTGATCAATGCCAATCTGGTGTCGAGCGGACTGGTGTTGTTCGCCCTGTGCTTTGTCGATCTGGGCACCGTGGCGGCGCGCTGGAACATCCATCACGCGCGTGAAATTGACGGCACCGGGGCCGGACTGGACCTATGCTACCTGAACCAACTGGGCGGATCGGCGCTGGTCCCGCTGGCGGAGCTGGAACTGAGCCAAAAAGGAAGTCCCCTGGGCAAAATGGCCGCTGGTCTGCGCTGGAACACCCAGCAACGTCTGATGAGCGACCGCGCAGACGGTGGCTGGACCCTGCTGAACACCCGCCGGATCGGGCAGGTGAACAGCCTGCTGGGCCCCGCCGCATCCCAGCCGCAGCCTTATCTGGAGCCGTGTGAACGCTATGTCGATTGACCTCCCTCGCGAAACCGCGACAATGCTCGCCATGACCCGCCGTGTCCTGCTCGTCGATGACGACCCGCATATTCGCCAGCTGCTCGCCTTTGCGTTCGACAAGGCCGGCTTCACCATCGACGAAGCCGCCGACGGCGAATCCGCGCTGGACTGCGTTTCTCGCCTGGCTCCGGACCTGGTCGTGCTGGATATCAATATGCCGCGTATGGACGGACTGGAGGTGTGCCGCCGTCTGCGCAGCCAGAGCGATATCCCGGTCCTGTTCCTGTCAAGCCGCGATGACGAGTTTGATCGGGTCCTGGGGATCGAACTGGGCGCAGACGATTACGTGACCAAGCCGTTCTCTCCCCGCGAAGTGGTGGCCCGGGCCAATGCAATCCTGCGCCGCTCTGCCCCGCGCCAGTTGTCGCAAGCGGCCCCCGGCGGCACGATTGGCAAAGGCCGCCTACGGCTCGATCCCGAAGCCTGGACCGCGCACTGGGCGGACGGGGAAGTCGCGCTGACCGTCAGTGAGTTCAACATCATCAAGGCACTGGCGCTGGCCGCCGGGCGCATTCTCAGCCGAGATCAGCTGATCGACCAGTTGCATGGCCCGGGATTTGCCATCACCGACCGCACGATTGACAGCCACATCCGCAATCTGCGCCGCAAGTTCAGCGAAGTCGGCGGAACCGACGTGATCGAGACCAAGGCCGGGGTTGGCTATCGGCTTGGTCCATGTGTCGGCAGCGGTGAGGACGCGGCCTGATACGCCGGCTGGTCATCGCGCTGCGTCCAGCGGCCCAGCGGTTGTGGCCAGTGCCCCGGCTGCGTTGGCTGTTGTTGTCGGTGCTGCTGTTCGCCGCAGCCCTGCCCGGCTTTGCGGCGCTGAGCCTGCGGGTCTATGAAAACGCGCTGGTCCGCCGCACTGAAGCCGAAGTCAGCGCGCAGGCCGCCGCATTGGCCGCCAGTACCGCGCTGCTGTGGCCCGGCGCACCCCAGCCAGCCCCGATCACTGAGGGTGAGGCCCCACCCGACCGGGTTTCGAGCCTGGATCCCTATGAAGCAGCCCTCACCACCGGCATCGACTTGCGCTCCAGCGTGATCCTGCCGGAACGGCCGGCGGCGCAGCCCGCCACGGCGCCGCCCGATCCCGCCGCGCTCGAAGCCGCCCGGCGGATCGCCCCGGCAGTCGTTGAAACCAAGGCGGCCACACTGGCCTCGATCCTGCTGCTGGACCGCGATGGAACCATGGTCAGCGGTACACAGATCGGCCGTTCGCTGGGGATGCTGCCCGAGGTTCGCGCCGCCCTGGCCGGAGGCTCGCAAACCGTACTGCGTGCCAATTCAAGCTATCGCCACGGCTATGCGGTAAACTGGCTGAGCCGGGCTACCGATGTGCGGCTGCACCACGCCCGCGCGATCACGGTGCGCGGCGAAGTGGTCGGTGTGATTCTGGTGTCACGTTCGCCCAGCGCACTGTTTCGCGGGATGTGGGAGGACTGGGGCAAGATCGCGATCGGGGTCGGGGTGATCTTCACGCTGCTGGTGATGATCGCAGCAATCCTGGCACGGACTATTGTTGCCCCGCTGGAGCGTCTTTCCGCCGCCACCCGCGCCCTTGCCGAAGGGCGCAGCGCGTGGCTGCGCCGTCCGACACTGGAGGTCAAGGAGGTGCAAGGGCTCTATTCCGACTTTGCCGTGATGGCCGAAGGGATTGAGCGGCGCGGGCGCTATCTGCGCGATTTCGCCGCAAGTCTCAGCCACGAATTCAAGACACCGCTGGCCGGCATTCGCGGCGGGATCGAGCTGCTGCAAGACCACGGCGCCAACATGAAACGGGAAGATCAGGCGCGCTTTCTATCGAATATGGAAGGCGATGCGGATCGCCTTTCCCGGCTGGTCAGTCGGCTGATGGAACTCGCCAAGGCTGACATGGGCAAGGCAGTTGGCAACGCCAGCAGCGCGCTTGGACCGATCCTGGCGCGACTGCGCGATGCCTTTGGCAGCGAAAACTTCGTGATCCGTGCCGACTTGCCACCAGACCTGCCGCCGGTGGTGATGGAAGAAGCTGCACTGGAAACGGTGCTGGCGACGCTGATCGAGAACGCGCGCCAGGCCGGCGCGAGCGATCTGGCGATCACTGCGGCGGTGCATGGCGATACCGCGCGGCTTGCCCTGACCGACAACGGCCCGGGCGTGCCCGAAGCGGATCGGGTACGGGTCTTCGATCCTTTTTTCACCTCCAAGCGCGAGAGCGGCGGAACAGGTCTGGGCCTGCCGATTGCCAGAGCTTTGGCCGAAGGATCTGGCGGTGAACTGGAGCTGGCGGATAATGAGGGCGGAGCGCGCTTCGTGCTGACCCTGCGCCTGTCAGTCTGATCCTGTTTGCTGGCCAAATGGCTGAAACGGCGCAGTTACGTCGTCACGAACGCGGGCCAGCCGCCCACTGGACCGATCGATCATCGCCCAGGTGGTGTTGGCAGAAACGATGACCTTTCCTGCCGAATTGCTGAAATCGACCCGCCGGTCAAACCGTGCCCCCTGCGGCGGCGCAGGAATGAAGGTCTCGGCGGTCACACTGTCGCCCTCGGCAATGTTGCCGCGATAATCGATCTCGTGCCGGGTCACCACCCAGATAAACTGGGCTTGATGCTCTGCCGAGGCGACTGCTGTCCAGTGCGCGGTGGCAATCTGCTGGATCCAGTCAACCCAGACCGCGTTGTTGACATGGCCGAGCTCGTCAATGTGTTCGGCGCGTGCGATAAAGGTCTGGCAATGGCGGTTGCTCATCCCTCAACCCCCAGCTGCCAGAGGATAAAGGCGAATTCCTCCGCGGTTTCCTTCAGGCTCTCAAACCGTCCACTCTTGCCGCCGTGGCCGGCGCCCATGTTGGTTTTGAGCAGCAGTTCGTTGTCATCCGTTTTCAACTCGCGGAGCTTTGCCACCCATTTGGCTGGCTCCCAGTAAGTCACGCGCGGATCGTTGAGTCCGGCGGTAACCAACAGTGGCGGATAGGCCTGTGCCTGGACCTGATCGTAAGGCGAATAGCTGCGGATGAGCTCAAACGCGGCCTTGTCTTCAATCGGATTGCCCCATTCCGGCCATTCGCCCGGGGTCAGCGGCAGGCTGCCGTCCAGCATGGTGTTAAGCACATCGACAAACGGAACGTGCGCGGCAACAGCGCCCCACAGCTCCGGATCGGAATTGATCACCGCCCCCATCAACTCGCCGCCGGCCGAACCGCCCGAAATGCTGATCTGGCCCGGCGCAGTGTAGCCCTGCGCGATCAAACCCCTGGCGACATCGACGAAATCGGTGAAGGCATTGGTCCGGCGTTCCAGCTTGCCGGCCTTGTACCAGGCCCGGCCAAGATCGTCCCCGCCGCGGATATGGGCGATGGCATAGGCAAAGCCGCGATCGACCAGGCTCAGCCGGGTAGTCGAAAAACCAGGCTCGATCGCGATGCCATAAGCGCCATAGCCATAAAGGTGCAGCGGCCCCGCACCCGTCCGGTCTTTGCGGTAGACGATGCTGACCGGCACGGCCGTGCCATCACGGGCGGCAATCTCAAGCCGTTCGGTCACGTAGAGCTGCTCGTCGTAGCCCGAAGGGATTTCCTGAACCTTGAGCGTGACGAACGCCTTGGCAGCAACGTCGTATTCGAGCACCGAAGCTGGCTTCACCATGCTTTCATAGGTCAGTCGCAGGGTCGATACCGCCCATTCCGCATTCTCGCCCAAACCGGCGGAATAGCTGGGATCCGCAAAGGTGATCGGCTCAATCCGGTCCGGCTGATCGTAGTACCGCAGCTCGATCCGGTCGAGCCCGCGCACGCGCCCCTCAACCACATAGAAATCCCTGAACAGCTCAAACCCGGTCAGATAGAAATCGTCTGAGCCTTCGATCAGTGTGGTCCATTCCCCAGGGGTGGCCAGCGGGGCGGTGGCGAGGCGGAAGTTCTCGTGGCAGTCATTGGTATGGATGAACAGCGTGTCTTCGCGTACATCGACCTCATACTCCACACCCGCCACGCGGGGCTTGACCAGAACAGGCGGAGCCAGCGGATCCGCAGCAGGGATCAGCCGGACTTCGCTGGTATCGTGATCACCGCTTTGCAGGATGATCCAACGCTCTTGCGCGCCGAGCGCCACCCCGCAGGAAAATCCCTCATCCGGTTCGTGATAGATTACCGTGTCAGTGCCCGGTTCGCTGCCGATCCGGTGCAGTAGTATAGTGCGGTGCCGCCAGTTCTCGTCGCAGAGGCTGTAGAGGACCGCAGTCTCGTCAGCGCTCCAGACGATATTGCCGATCGTCCCCTCCACTTCGCTATCGCCCCATTTCCCGGACGCCCCGGAAATTGCCTCGCTGGCCTGAAGCCCGGCGCCACTGAGGTTGCTGAACCGGATGGTATAGCGTTCCGATCCATCCGTGTCGGTCGAATAGGCAAGATAGCGGCCTGACGGGCTCACGGCGATCGCACCCAGCCGAAAGTACTCAAGCCCTGCGGCAAGCAAGCCTTCGTCAAGGATCAGCTGATCCGCACTGCCATCGTCGTCGGCTACAGCGGGGCGCCGCCACCACTTCTTGTATTCGGCGCCTTCCTCGAACTCGATCCAGTACAGCCAGTCGCCATCCTTGTAGGGAACGGACTTGTCCGCTTCCTTGATGCGCGCCCGCATCTCGTTGAACAAGGCATCGGTCCGGCCTTGCTGGCCGGCCATGCGGGCGGCGAACCAGGCATTTTCCGCTTCAAGATGCGCGAGGATTTCCGCATCGGCGACGACCGGATAGCCCGGATCGCGCAGCCAGGCATAGCGGTCTTCAAGGGCAATTCCGTGATGGGTTTCGATGCGGGGCTTTTTTGCCGCGACAGGCGGTGTGGTCAGACTCATTCCAAGGCCTTATGGTGACGACAGAAGGACTGCAAGCCATGCTGATGAACACCCACGAAGCGCGCCTTGAGGGGCTGCGCAAGGAACTAAAAAACCAGGGCCTTGACGGGTTCGTGATCCCGATCTCGGACGAGCACATGAGCGAGTATGTTGGCGCCTATGCCCAGCGACTTGCCTGGTTGACCGGGTTTGGCGGATCGGCCGGAACGGCGGCGGTCCTGGGTAGCAAGGCTGCGATGTTCGTAGACGGGCGGTATACCTTGCAAGTGCGCGAACAGGTTGATGGACGCCTGTACGAATACCAGTCAGTCCCGGCCACGTCGGTAGCCGCCTGGCTGGCGGAAAATGCCCACGACGGCGCGCGGATCGGGTTCGATCCGTGGTTGCACGGGCAGCCGTGGGCAACCGCGACTGCCAAGGCGCTTGCCGCCAGGGGCGCAACACTGGTTCCGGTCGATCGCAACCCGATCGATGTGATCTGGACCGACCGTCCTGCCGCATCGCTTGCCCCAGCGCTGGTTCACCACGCCGAATATGCGGGCGAATCGAGCGAGGCGAAGCGCAGCGCCGTAGCCGAATGGCTCGGTCAGAACGGGCTCGATGCTGCGGTCGTCTCGGCCCTCGACGGGGTCGCCTGGCTGCTCAATCTGCGCGGCACCGATGTCGATCGCACTCCGGTCGCGCTGTCTTTCGTGGTGGCGCATGCCGATGGCACCGCCGAACTATTCATCGCCGAAGACAAGGTGACAGCGGAACTGCGCGCACATCTTGGCAACGCGGTAACGATCCGCCCGCGTGAGGCATTCGTGCCGCAATTGCAGGCGCTGGCCGGAAAGAAGGTTGCGGTCGATCCCGAACGCTCGGTCCAGGCCGTGTTCGGCGTGCTGAAACAAGCCGGCGCCGAAGTGATGGAGGTAACCGACCCCACGGTTCTGCCCAAGGCCCGCAAGAACCCTGTCGAGCAGGCCGGGCAACGCGCGGCTCAGGCACGCGATGGCGCGGCAATTGCGCGGTTTCTACACTGGCTGAGTGTGGAGGCTCCGAAAGGTGGCGAAACGGAATTGTCCGCCGCAGCCCGTTTGCGCACCTTCCGCGATGAGAGCGATCTGCTGCGCGATTTGTCATTTGATACGATTTCCGCCGCCGGGCCGCATGCCGCCAGCCCGCACTACCGGGTTGACGAAGAGTCAAACCTGCCGATCGCGCCCAATTCAATCTATCTGGTCGATTCCGGCGGGCAGTATCTTGACGGCACCACCGATATCACGCGGACGGTGTGGATCGGGCCCGGTGCGCCCAGCGCGGAACACAAGGACCGGTTCACCCGTGTGCTCAAGGGTCATATCGCCCTGGCCCTGGCGGTGTTTCCGCGCGGCACGGTGGGCGGGCAACTCGATACGTTGGCGCGCTATCCGCTGTGGCAGGTCGGGCTCGACTATGCGCATGGCACCGGCCACGGGGTCGGCAGCTTCCTTTCGGTGCATGAAGGCCCGCAGCGGATCGCCAAGGCCCAGGGCGGACAAGCCGGAACCGGGCAGGAGCTGCTGCCCGGCATGATCTTGTCGAACGAACCAGGTTACTACAAAGCGGGCGAGTATGGCATCCGGATCGAGAATCTGGTGCTGGTCGAACCACGCGATCTGCCGGGTTCGGACGGAGAATACTTCGGCTTTGAAAACCTCACCTGGGCGCCGATCGACAAGGCGCTGGTCGATGCCGACCTACTGACCCGCGAGGAGCTTCGCTGGTGGGATGCCTATCACGCCAGAGTAGAGGAAATCCTTGCACCGCAACTGAACGGCGGGGCCCTGGCATGGCTGCATGAAGCCTGTACGCCACTGGCGCGCGGTTAAGCGGAACCCGCTTGACTTGCAATCCATGTTCCTATTTTGTTCGGAAATCAGCTACCGGAGTACAGCAGATGATCGGATATGTTACCGTCGGAACCAACGATTTGCCGCGTGCCGCCAAATTCTATGATGCCATCGCCGCGGAAATGGGCACCGGCCGGATGATGGAATTTGATACCTTCATCGCCTGGGGCACGCCCGGCGGTGCTTGCGGCGTGGCAGCAACCAAACCGTTTGACGGCAACCCGGCCAGTGTCGGCAACGGCGTGATGGTGGCAATCGAAGCGCGCGACACAGATCAGGTAGACCGGCTCTACGCCATCGCACTGGCCAACGGTGGCACCGATGAAGGCGCGCCGGGCCCGCGCGGCGACGGCTTTTATGCCGGCTATTTCCGCGATCCAGATGGCAATAAGCTCAACGCCTTTGTAATGGGCTGAGCGCGATGGTTGGCCGCCGGATAGAGGACTATCCGATTCATCTCGGGCTTGGCGCGCGTGCCGTTCCGCAGCCTTCATTCGGCGGTGGAATGGCCTGGTACGAGGCCTATGGTGCGCGACATGATGACGATGGCGCAGAAGGGCGGCTGGTTACCGTGCATCGCTTCACCGAAAGCTGGAACAGCTGGGAAGTTCATCCCGCGGGTGATGAAGTGGTGCTCTGCCTGTCCGGTCAAATCACCCTGCACCAGGAATTTCCAGACGGGCGGGCTGCCGAGATCCCGATCGCGGCGGGTGAATACGCTATCAACCCGCCGGGGGTGTGGCACACCGCCGATGTCAACGGAGTGACCGAGGCCTTGTTCATCACGGCCGGTATTGGCACGCTACATCGTCCTCGGTGATCTTTTTGTTGATCAGGTTGCACGCAGCTTAACCGCTTGCCGTCACTGTGACAATTTGTGACAAACTGCGCAGCGCGCGGCATAACTGCGCGACAAGTTGGCTCTAGAGGCACTAAAGGAAGCCATGGGTCGGGCTCGTCTCCCCCTCCCCCCGCCCGCTCCGTGGCTTCTCCTGTTTCTGGCGGCAAGGAGTTCGCAAAATGAAGAAGAATATCATCCTCGGTCTGGCACTGGCCAGCGTTGGCGTTGCCGGTGTTGCGGTCGCCCAGGCTCCCGCCGCGGGCGCCGATCCGCTGGGCGACAAGACGGTGACCAAGGCCGAAGCCGGCGCCAAGGCGATGGAGATGTTTACCAAGCTTGACCTCAACCGTGACGGTAAGCTCGATCAAGCCGACAAGGCCGCCCGTCATGGCCAGATGTTCGACAAACTCGATACCGACAAGAACGGCTCGGTCAGCCGTACCGAATTTACGGCCGCCCATCAGGCCAAGGCTGGTGATGACGGTGCCAAGCGCGATGGCTGGAAGGGCAAGCGCGGCGATCGCGGCGGCATGATGATGCGGATGGCCGACGCCGACAAGGACGGCGCAGTGAGCAAGGATGAATTCCTCGCGGCGCACGCCAAGATGTTCGATGCTGCCGATGCCAACAAGGACGGCAGCCTGACCGCCGCGGAACGCAAGGCTCACCACGACCAGATGCGGCAGCGCATGGGCGGCAAACGCGGTCATCGCGGACACGGCGACATGCCGCCACCGCCGCCGGCCAACTGAACCTGATCGGCAGCCCGCATCCATGAGCCAAAGCGACGCGACCCGCCTGCTCCTCGTCGATGACGAAGCTGCCTTGCGCGAACCCCTGGCCGAGTATCTCGCTCGCCAGGGGTTTGTTGTGCACCAGTCTGCCAGCGCGGCCGAGGCCCGCACCCGGCTGCGGGATGATCCGCCGGATCTGGTACTGCTGGACATCATGATGCCGGGTGAAGATGGCCTGTCGCTGTGCCGCCATCTTGCCGAAACCCAGACCATTCCCGTCATCCTCCTCACGGCCAAGGGTGAATCGACCGACCGGATCGTCGGGCTTGAAATCGGCGCGGATGACTATGTCACCAAACCATTCGAACCGCGCGAGCTGGTCGCCCGCATCCGTTCGGTTCTGCGCCGAGCCAGCAAAGGCGTGCCGGCAGCATCGGAAGAACAGGATTTCCTGTTCGATGGCTGGCGGCTTGACCCGCTGAAGCGCCGGTTGATCGATACTGAGGGCGCCGTCGTGCCCATCTCGTCGGTCGAGTTTCGGCTGCTGCTGGCCTTCCTGGAACATCCCCGGCAAGTGCTTGATCGTGACCGGCTGCTCGATATGGTTCAGGGCCGTGAAGCGCACCTGTTCGACCGGGCGGTCGATAACCAGGTCAGCCGCCTGCGTCGCAAGGTCGAGGTCGACAGCCGCAACCCGACACTGATCCAGACTGTCTGGGGTGGTGGCTATATGCTTGCCGCCGATGTCCGCCGCGAACCGCAGCGGAGGGAGTAGTGCAACGACTTCGGGGGCTCTTCTGGCCGCGCAGCCTGCAGGGGCAATTGCTGCTGGCCATCGCATTGGCCGTATTGTTGGCCCAGGCGATCAGTGCCGCTCTCCTGTATCGCGCCCAGAGTGAGCGACGCGATGCCGCCCTGATTCACACCGCCGCACTGCGGCTGCTTCCCGCCGCCCGCGGCAATGAGCGTTTCGCCGACCCCGAAGATCGGGATGAAGCGCCCCGGCAGCGCGGGTTGCGACCGCAAATGGTGCCGGTTCTGATCACGCAGCCCGGTGATCGCCGCGACGAGACCGGCGAAGCCGAACTGCAGGAGGTGCTTGGCGAACAGGGCATCGTGATCGGCGAGGTGCGGGTCTTCCGGCGCTCAGTCGCGTTTGATAAACCGGCCCAGCAGCGGCTGGCGCGCCGCGATCTGGCCAAAGCCCGCCCGCTGGAGAAAAGACCGCGGCAGGTTCTGATCGCAGCGATCCGAATTGGCGCCGATCAGCAATGGCTCGTCGCCCGGGTGTTGATCCCGCCCGCCGCACCATGGCCCGCGCTGACGCTGATCGGGCAAACCCTCCTGCTGTTCGGCCTGATCGTTGGCGCGCTGGCGCTGATGGTCGGGCGGATCACGCGGCCCCTGGCCCGGCTGACCACCCGGCTCGATCATTTTGCCCGACACCGCGATACCGCCGGTCAGCTGGAGCCTGAAGGACCGGATGATGTCCGGCGGCTGATCGCGGCGCATAACGTGATGGAAGATCGCATCGCGGCCTTGCTCGATGAGAAAGACGTGATGCTGGGCGCGATCGGACACGATCTGAAGACACCGCTGGCAGCGCTGCGGGTCCGCATCGAATCCGTTGATGACGAGACAGAGCGCGCCAAGATGGCCGCAACCATCGAGGATATAACCCGAAGCCTTGACGATATTCTCAGTCTGGCGCGCGTTGGCCGCCCCAGCGACCCACTCGAAGCGACAGAGCTAAACGCCCTGGTAGGGCAGATCGCAGAAGAGTTTGAGGATATGGGTGAACCGGTCAGCTTTACCCCGACCGAACGGACGGTGATCGAACTGCGCGCCACCTGGGTGCGCCGTGCGGTGCGTAACCTGGTGGTCAACGCCCTGCGCTATGGCGGTACGGCCCGGATAGCGCTTCACCGCCAGGCAGACCGGATCCTGATTGCAGTGGACGATGACGGCCCCGGGATTCCGGCTGATCGGATTCATGCCATGCTGGAGCCGTTCACCCGCGGCGAACCTTCGCGAAGCAGCACGACTGGTGGCGCGGGACTGGGCCTGACTCTGGCCAGGGCGATCGCCGATCAGCACGGCGGCACCCTGCACCTGATCAATCGGCAAGCCCCGTCGGGCGCGGTCGAAGGGCTTACCGCCACCTTGGCCCTGCCGCTGGCACCAGCAGCTATCTGAACCGGGCCAGTTCCGCTGAAGCCTCGGCGCTGCGCGCATCCTTCAACAACCCGCACGAGCGAACCCGCTCAATCGTGCGTTCCAGTTCCAGCGCGCCGGTCTTACCCTCAAGCTTGGGCCGCATGAACGCCCCGATCTCATCCGCCTTGGCAACGGAGCAGTAGCCCCCGACCAAGCGCGGCAAGCGCGAGGTAAAGAAGATGCCGCCGCCACTGGCGCTGAAGCTGTCATAATTGATCTTCAGCCAGGCAAATCCCAGATCACGGGTGCCCTTGCTGGCGATCACGCCGCTGATCAGGCCGAGCCGTTCGCTGCGGCGCAGGCGGGTGTCGGTAAAGCCGTCCAGCACCCAGCGTCCGACCTCTTCCTTACCGGAACCGGCGATTGCGCCGAGCAGGGCCGAGCGCAGCGACGAATCCTGCGAGGCCAGTGCGGTTTCAGCCAGCTGCTTGGCCGTATCGATCCCGCCTTCGTCTGCCATCACCCCGAACGCCATATCGAACCACGATGGATCGAGGGCTGCCTTGTCTCCGCCGAGGAAGGCGCGGGCAGCATCCAGCAGGGTCTTGCGCAGGGCCGGATCCCGCGCTTCATCCACCATCTGCGCCACCGCCTGAATCCGCTGCTGCGACTTTTCCGGCGCATCGGCGGCATAGGCGCCGCTGCGCGGCGTAAAGCCAAGTGCCGCGATGTGCGGCGCATAAACCTGCGTGACGAGTTTGCGGTAGCCAGCCTCGCCAGCGGCATCAAGCAGCCCGGCGCGGGCCAGCCAGGCAAGATTGCCCATCCCCGCTTCGCTGGCATAACTGTCAGGGTTGCGGGCCATGTTAATGGCTGACGTCACCAGCTGCGCAACGCTCGCCCGTCCGGCCAGAAAGCTCGCGAACAGCGAATCGTCGAGCGCGAGCGCTTCTCCTCCCGGCAGCTTGCCAGCCACCGCGATCAGCGCATCCCAATCCTGCTTGGGCAATTCGAAGCGATAGTAACCGGTCCCCCCGGCATTGGGGATCAGCGCACCGCGCCCGGCGATCCGGGCCGACCCGCTGGCGCTATCGAGCATCTGGCATTGCTGTTTTGAGGTGACGCGGCGCAAGCACAGCGGAATGCCCCAGCGGGTGGCGGGCGGCTGACTGCCAAATCGGGCATAGCGACTTTGCGTTATGGTATAGCCGCCGCTTCCGTCCGGGTTGAAAGTAACCAGCGGCACACCCTGTTGGTCGGTAAAGCTCTGCATCGCGGGCAGGATCCGCGGATCGCCTGAAACCTCTGCCATGGCACGGAAAAAGTCGGCGCTGGTCGCATTGCCGTACTCATGTGCCTTCATATAGCGGCGCACCCCATCGCGAAACTTGGCATCGCCCATGTACCCGGCAATCATCGCCACAACGTGGCCGCCCTTGCCGTAAGTGATGGAATCGAATGCCTCATCAATCTGGGCGTTGGTTTCGATCGGTTGATGAATTGCGCGGCCCGCCACCAGTGCGTCAGTCCCCATCGCGGCGAACCCTTCGGCCAGGGCCCCGGCCCGGATGTTGAGGTCGGGCCGCCATTCATGCCCGATGCGAAAGCCCATCCAGTTGGCGAAGCTTTCGTTCAGCCAGATGTCGTCCCACCATGCCGGGGTAACCAGATCGCCGAACCACTGGTGCGCCAATTCATGCGCCACCACCATGCCGAACGTCCGCTTGCGGCTGGTGCTGGCCTTGTCATCCAGGATCAGGATCGAATCGTTGTACAGGTCGGCCCCGGCGTTTTCCATCGCGCCGGGCAGGATCGGCGTGCTGATCTGATCGAGCTTGGGATAAGGGAAGGCTTGCCCGAAGTAACTTTCCAGATGCCGAACGATACCCTTGGTGCCCTGCAGGGCAAAGTCCATGTTCCCGGCATTGGGCCGGGTAGTGACGATGCGGATCGGCAAGGGCTGCTTGCGCTGCGGCGTCGGTGCGACAGTACCGGATACCGATGAGAACGGCCCGACCATAAACGCCATCAGATAGGTCGGCAGCGGCAGGGTTGGCGCGAAGCGGTGCACGTCCATCCCGTTTTCGCGCGTGGTGGATATTTCCGGGGCGTTGCTGACCGCCATGTGGCCGGGCAAGGTCCGCAAGGTTACGCTGAACGGCACCTTGAAGCCCGGCTCGTCAAACCCCGGAAAGGCGGCACGGGCATCGATCGACTGGAACTGGGTCCAGCTGTACCAGTCATCGCCAACCTTGACGCGAAACAGCCCGGCAGGACCGTTTTCGAACGGGGCATCATAATCGAACAGCAGCGTCACGGGGCCGGCCGGCAGCGCCTCGGAAAAGGTCAGCCGTGCCACTCCGGACGGGTCAATCTCAAAATAGCGCGCCGGATAGCGCTTGCCACCGGCCACGGCGACGGCGCTGCTCATCTTGAGGTCGCGCCCGTGCAGATCGATGAAGCGCGCGCCGCGTTTCAGCACCGCGTCAACCTCTACCTTGCCTGAGAACCGCTCCTTGTTGGGATCGACGGTAAGATCGATCCGGTAAGCCGTTGGCCGCGCCGCATCGCTCAATTTGCCGCGTGGCACCGGAGCCAGGTTCAGTACGCTTTGGGTTTCCGCATCATCGGCGGCAAGCGTGGCCGGGGCAGCGGCGGTGAGGGCAAGGGTCAGGGCGGATGCTGCAATCAGGAACGTGCGCATGGTCTCTCCGGGCGACGGGGTCGTCGCCACAGAGCTTAGCCCTGCGCCAATTGCAACCGTCTTACTCGACAAAACGCAATGCCGAGCCGACCAGCGTCCCGCGTCAACGCAGCAAGCTACCGAGCAGGCCCCGTGCGAACCGGCCGAGTGCCGCCCCGCCGATGGCCGTGCCGATCGCACCGGCTGCAGCAGAGGCAGCCGAGGCAGTGGCCGACCCGCTCGACTTGCGGCCTGTCAGCTTGCGCGCCATCATTGTCCCGGCGGACGCTGCCGATCTGAACGCGGCCTTGCCGGCCTTCTCCCACATGCTGGGGGTGGCGCGAGGCTGCGCCCGCTGGGCTTCCTCACCATCCTCATCAACCACCTGCGCGGCGGCAGCGGCATCCTGCGCCTTCTGGGCCAAAACCTCAGCCGCGCTCTCCCGGTTGACGGCGGTGTCGTACTTGCCTTCGAACGGGCTGATCGACTGAATGATCGCGCGCTCCTTGGGCGTGATCGGGCCAAGGCGTGACCGCGGCGGGGCCACGAGGGTGCGCTGGACAATGGTCGGCGCGCCTTCCTCGTCCAGGGTCGATACCAGGGCTTCGCCCGTCTTGAGTTCGGTTATCGCGGTTTCAACATCAAGATCGGGGTTGATTCGGAAAGTCTCCGCCGCCGCCTTGATCGCCTTCTGATCGCGCGGCGTGAAGGCACGCAACGCGTGCTGCACGCGGTTGCCCAGCTGCCCGGCAATCTTTTCGGGAATGTCGATGGGGTTCTGGCTGATGAAGTAAACCCCCACACCTTTCGATCGAATCAGCCGAACCACTTGTTCCACCTTGTCGAACAGGGCTTCCGGCGCATCCTCGAACAACAGGTGCGCTTCGTCGAAGAAGAATACCAGCACCGGCTTTTCCGGGTCGCCCAGTTCGGGCAGGGCTTCGAACAGTTCCGACAGCAGCCACAGCAGGAACGTCGCATAGAGCTTGGGGCTCTGCATCAGCTTGTCGGCCGCCAGCACATTGACGATGCCCCGGCCATTTTCGTCCAGCCGGATGAAGTCGTTGATTTCAAAGGCGGGCTCACCAAAGAACCGGTCGGCACCCTGGCTTTCGAAAGCCAGCAACTGGCGCTGGATCGTGCCGACCGATGCGCGTGAGATGTTGCCGTAGGTTGTCGCCAGTTCGCTGGCCTGATCGGCACAGGCGATCAGCGTCTGCTGCAAATCATCCAGATCAAGCAGCAGCAGGCCGTTGTCATCGGCCCACTTGAAAGCAATCGAAAGCACGCCTTCCTGCGTTTCGTTAAGACCCATCAGCCGCGCCAGCAGCAGCGGGCCCATTTCCGAAATCGTCGTGCGGATCGGGTGGCCGCTCTCCCCGTACAGATCCCAGAACACCGCCGGATTATCGCGGTATGCAAAGGGTTCGAGCCCCAGCTCCTTGGCGCGGCCCTCGATCTTGTCGGCATGTTTGAAATCATGGCTTCCGGCCATCGAAATGCCCGCCAGATCGCCCTTCACGTCCGCCATGAAGACCGGCACGCCGTTGGCAGAGAACTGTTCGGCCAGGGTCTGCAAGGTCACGGTCTTGCCGGTTCCGGTTGCCCCGGCGATCAGCCCGTGCCGGTTGGCCCGGCCGAGCCGCAGCGTCTGCTTTTCGCCGTTGGCGCCAAGGCCGATGAAGATGTCTTCCATGGTGGGGATGCTCCGCAAAATCGAGTCTGGTTTCGCGCCCCAGATAGAACGCTGCAGCTCCTTGTGATAGCAGCTTTTTGCAAGAGCGCGCTTAGGCGGCTAGAAGCGCCGCCGATGACCAGCGAACCCTTCATCCTGCTCGACGATGCCCGGCCCGAGGGCGCGAGCGCCGCCCGGCTTTACCGTGCTCCGACCGAGGTAGTGGTGGCGCGCCGCGCCGCTGACGTCGCGCCAGCCTTGGCCCGGCTTGACGCGTTGCGCGAACAGGGCCTCGAGCTCGCGGGATACATGGCTTACGAAGCAGGACTGGCGCTGGAAGAGCGGTTGATGCCGCAAGCCGACGCGCGATCCGGAGCAATGGGACCATTGCTGTGGTTCGGCGCGTTTGACCGCTACGAAACGATCGCTGCCGATGCGGTGCCCGCCTGGCTGGCCGCCCATGCCGAGCCGGGTATCGCCCAGATCGGGCCGATCGAGCCACAGCTTTCGCCGGGCGGCTATGCCGCCGCCTTTGCTGCCCTGCAGGAGGCCATAGCAGCGGGAGATATCTATCAGGCGAACCTGACCTTTCATCTGGCGGGATCGTTCCGCGGGGATCCGCTGGCGCTCTATGCATTGCTCCGCCCTGCAGCCGGAGCAGGCTATGGCGGGGTGATCCACGACGGGGCGCACTGGCTCCTGTCGTGCTCGCCCGAGCTGTTTTTTGCCGAACGCGACGGCGCCGCGATCGCCAAGCCGATGAAGGGCACCCGGCCGCGCGGCCGCGACCCGCAAGAGGATGCGGCACTGGCCAGGGAGCTGGTTGAATCGGCCAAAGAGCGCGCCGAAAACCTCATGATCGTTGATCTGCTGCGCAATGATTTGTCGCGCGTGGCTGAGGCCGGCAGCGTGAAGGTCGAAAAGCCGTTCGCGGTGGAAAGCTACCCCACCGTCCATACCATGACGACCACCATTCGCGCGCGGTTGCAGCCCGGCAAAGGCGCGGTCGACATGATCCAGGCGCTGTTTCCCTGCGGATCGATCACCGGCGCCCCCAAGATCCGCGCGATGGAGCTGATCGGCACGGTAGAGCGCGACGCACGCGGTCCTTATTGCGGGGCGATCGGGCGGATCGACGCCGGCGGCGATGCCGCGTTCAATGTCGCGATCCGCACTCTGCGGCTGACCCCCGGAGAGAACGGGCGCGGCCGCGCGGTGCTGGGCGTCGGCTCAGCCATCGTTGCCGACAGCGAGGCGTTGCCCGAATGGCGCGAATGCCTGGTCAAGGGCGGGTTCGTCCGGCTGCACGCGGCTGGCGCAGACCTGATCGAAACCATGCGCTTCACCCCCGACGAAGGCATTCCGCTACTCGAACTGCATCTTGAACGGATCAAGGCGAGCGCGGCTGAGCTGGGTTTCGCATTTGATCGCCACGCCGTGCGCAATGCCATCCAGGCCTTGTGCTTTGATGCCGACGCGCCGGCGCGGTTGCGGCTGCTGGTCGCGCGCAGCGGTGCTTACACACTGGAACTGGGCCCATTGCCCGCACCGCTCGGCAGCCCGGCAAGCTGCGCCGTTCTAAGGCTGCCGGTTGACGTGGGCGACTGGCGGCTGCGCCACAAGAGCAGCGACCGCGGGTTCTACGATGTCGGGCTGGCGGCGGCAAAGGCGGCCGGCGCCGATGAGGCGCTGCTGCTGCGTGATGATGGCCTGCTGACCGAGGGGTGCTTCACCACCCTGTTCGTCGAACGCGGCGGACAGCTATTGACGCCGCCCGCACGGCTCGGCCTGCTGCCCGGTGTCCTCCGGCGCTCCCTGATCGATAGCGGACGGGCGATAGAAGCGGAGCTGACTCTCGACGATCTGACCCACGGGTTCTGGATCGGCAATGCCCTGCGCGGACTGATCCCGGCGGTGCTGCGATGAAACTGTCGCAGGCCCTGTCCCGCATTGCAGCGTCGCGCACTACCGCGATTACTGACCGTGCGATCGAACTGCGCGCACAAGGTGCCGATGTGATCTCGCTGTCTGTCGGCGAACCTGATTTTGCTACCCCGCCCCATGTGGTAGCAGCGGCCAAGGCCGCACTTGACGCCGGCGACACCAAGTACACCGCCGTCGCCGGGACGCAGCTGCTGCGCGAAGCAGCTGCCCTGCATTTCCAGCGTGATCTGGGCCTCAGCGTTCCGTCATCGCAGATCATCGTCAGTGCTGGCGGGAAGCAGGCGATCTTCGAAGCGCTGCTGGCGACGCTCGATCCGGGCGACGAAGTGCTGATCCCCAGTCCGTGGTGGGTTTCCTATCCCGAGATCGTCCGGTTTGCTGGCGGGGAAGTGCGTGATCTGCCGACCACGGCGGCGCAAGGTTTTCGCATCACGCCCGATCAGCTTGCGGCCGCGATCACCCCGCGCACCCGCTGGCTGCTGCTGAACAGCCCCGGCAACCCGACCGGCGCAACCTATCCGGGAGCGGAACTGCGTGCGCTGGGGGAACTGCTGCGACGGCACCCCGACGTGCTGGTGATGAGCGACGATATCTACGCCCCGCTCCGTTACAACCCAGGTCCGCATGCGACCCTTGCAGTCGAATGTCCCGAACTGGCGGATCGCGTGCTGACGGTATCCGGCGTTTCCAAGAGCCACGCGATGACCGGTTTCCGGATCGGTGTCTCGGCCGGTCCGGAATGGCTGATCAAGGGCATGGCGCGGTTGCAATCGCATTCCTCGGGAAATGCCGCCTCGATCAGCCAGGCCGCCGCCGTGGCCGCTTTCGAGGGGCCGCAGGACTTCCTGATCGCATGGCGCGAGCGGTTCCGGACACGGCGGGACAGCGTGGTGACCGCGATCAACGCGATTCCCGGCCTGTCGACCCCGACCCCTGACGGGGCATTCTATTGCATGGTCGATGCCGCTCCGCTCATGACGCGCTTCGGAGACGATGAGGCCCTGTGCCTCCATCTGCTCGAACATGGTGTGGCTGTCGTTCCGGCCACTGCTTTTGGCGGACGGGACGGGTTCCGGATCAGCTTCGCCGCGGAAGAAACCAAACTTGAAGAAGCGGTGCGCCGCATAGCGGAGGCCCTGCGATGAGTGTCATTTCCATCCTGTTCGAAGACAGCGAAGCGTTGGTGATTGACAAGCCTGCCAGCCTGCCGATCGAACGTCCCCGTGCCGGCGGAGCCTGCCTGGAAGACCGGGCAAGCGAACTGCGGCTGGGCTTTGCGCGCTCACCGGTCCCGGTCCACCGGCTCGATACGGATACGTCGGGGTGCCTGCTGCTGGCGCGCAACCCCAGGGCGCTCAAGCGCTTCAACGCCGCCTTTGAAGCGCGCGTGGTCGAGAAGGTCTATCTTGGCATCGTCGCGGGCGAGGTCGAAGGCGATGGGGGCACTATCACCATTGCCCTCAGCAAGATTTCCAGCGCCGAGGCCGGCTGGCGGATGATCCCGGCCAAGAAGGGCAAGGCCGCGATCACGCACTGGCGCAAGCTGACGGCCCGTAATGGCCTGACACTGATCGAATTCCGCCCCGAAACCGGCCGTACACACCAGATCCGGGTTCATGCGCAGCATGGGCTGGGCCGGCCGTTGTTGGGCGATCCGGTTTACGGCGACGGCAAAAGCGCACGCCGGACCATGCTCCACGCCCGCGCGCTGGCCGTTCCGCGCCAAGGCAAGCAGTCAATCCTGGCAACCGCACCGCTGCCCAATGACTTCGCGGCGCTAGGCTTCGGCGATGACGACCTTGGCAGCTGAAGCAGTTGCCCGCGCGGCGGCCCTGGCCAGCGAAAGCTTCATTGCGGCGTCCGGGCCAGGCGGGCAAAACGTCAACAAAGTTGCGACCGCGGTGCAGCTGCGGCTGGATGTCTACGCGCTGCGCCTGCCGCCAGAGGTCTTCGCGCGGCTGAGACAGCTGGCCGGCAGCCGGATGACCGCCAAGGCCGAGCTGCTTATTTCAGCGCAAAGGTTCCGTACCCAGGAGGCCAACCGCCAGGATGCGCGAGCGCGGATGGCGGACCTGATCACCGAAGCCTTCAATCTCCCTGAAAAGCGCGCAAAGACCCGGCTCAACCGGATCAACAAGGGCGAACGGCTCGAAGGCAAGAAGAAGCGGGCAACGGTTAAGGCCGGGCGCGGCAAGGTGCGACTGGACTGAGTGGCTGACGAACGGGTGCCGATCGCCCCGCATATTGCCTTGCGGGTCAGACCCCCGCGCTGGCGTTCATCACTTGCCGCCCGTCCCCAGCATAGGCGCCCAGCTCGATTGCTGCAGCATTGCTGCGCAGCACAAGATGCAGCATCTCTCCGCAGATCGCCGGTGACATGCCGCGAAAGGCAAATGTTTTAAGCGCGTTGTCTCCCAACTCGCGCCGGGCCAGATCAAGCAACAAGCTGGCGGTCAGCGGTCCATGCACCACCAGACCGCGATAGTTTTCTTCCCGCATCGCGTAGGGCAGATCATAGTGGATCCGGTGGCTGTTGAACGTCAGCGCGGAGTAGCGGAACAGTACCGCCTCACATGGCTCCAGCGCGCGGTGACGGGTCCAGCCAGCAGGATCGAACCGGTCAGTGCCCAGCGGCGGCGGGCCAGGCGGCGTGCCGGGCGCGGCGGCCTCGCGATAGACCACCGTCTGCATTTCGCGCACTGCCAGGCCATGTTCCCCCATCGTTTCATGCGCCACATCGACAAATACCAGTTCACCGCTGCCGCCGTGCTTTACGGTGATCGCGGCCACCCGCGACGTCCGCAACACTGCCTCGTTCACATGCAGCGGTTGCAGAAACTCAACCTTGCTTGATGCCCACATCCGGCGCGGTAGCGGCACCGGCGGCAGAAAACTGTCGGGGCTGTCATCACGCCGCGGATGGCCATCGGGACCCAGCATGGCGGACTGCGCATCGGGCAAACCCAGACACCAATGGAAGCCCTGCGCGACTGTTCCATCGGCGGGAGTCTGGCGATCAAGTGTTGCGCACCATCGCGCGACATGTCCGGGATCGATCCGGTCATCGCGGCGCTCCTCCCGTCCGATCCAGGCGTCCCACGCGCTCATCAGTTGCGCCCGTCCAGCAGCCCTTTGGCGATGACCTGGGCCTGGATCTCCGCCGCACCTTCAAAGATATTGAGGATGCGGGCATCGCACAGCACCCGGCTGATTTCGAACTCAAGCGCGTAACCATTGCCGCCGTGGATTTGCAGTGCCGCATCGGCATTGGCCCACGCCGCCCGGGCGGCCAGCAGCTTGGCCATGCCGGCTTCAATATCACAGCGCTTGCCGGTGTCCTTGGCCCGCGCGGCGGCATAGGTCAGCTCGCGCGACAGCACGAAGTCGGCCAAGCCCATCGCCAATTTGTCAGCCACACGCGGGAACTGAACAAGCGGCTTGCCGAACTGCTTGCGTTGCAAGGCATAGTCCAGCCCCAGTTCCAGCGCCCGCCGGGCGACCCCGACCGCCCGTGCTGCCGTCTGGATCCGGGCAGCTTCGAAAGTCCGCATCAATTGCTTGAAGCCCTGCCCTTCCTCGCCGCCAAGCAGCGCAGCAGCCGGCGCCGCCATACCATCGAACTGCAGCGCATATTCGCGCATACCGCGATAGCCCAGCACCTCGATCTCGCTGCCGCTCATTCCGGCGGCGGGGAAGGGATCGGCTTCCGTCCCGCGCGGCTTGGGCACCAGCAGCATCGAGAGGCCGGCATAGCCCTTTGCATCAGGCAGCGTCCGGCACAGCAGGGTCATCATGTCGCTGCGGCTGGCGTGGGTGATCCAGGTTTTGGCCCCAGCGATGATCCACTGGTCCCCCTCCAGCCGCGCCCGGGTCTGCAGCGCGCCCAGGTCCGAACCGGTATCCGGCTCGGTAAATACGGCGGTTGGCAACACTTCGCCGCTGGCGATTTTCGGCAGCCAATAGGCCTGCTGCTCTACCGTGCCCGATCCGGCGATCAGTTCACCGGCAATCTCGCTGCGCGTGCCGAGCGAGCCCGCGCCGATCCACCCGCGCGACAGCTCTTCGGTAATCAGGCACATCACCAGCTTCGACAATCCCAGGCCGCCGAAATTCTCAGGGATGGTCGCGCCAAAAGTGCCGAGATCGGCCATCGCCTGAACCGTCGCTTCGGGGATCAGGTCGTTGGCGAGGTGCCATTTGTGGGCATGGGGCAATATCTCTGCATCGGTGAAGCGCCGAAACTGATCGCGGATCGTGTCCAGCTCGCTGTCACCCAACCCTTCGCTGGGCCATTGTCCTTCGGCCAGGGCGGCGGCCACAGCGGCGCGGGCCGCCGCATGATCGCTTTCGACCAGATCACGGCAGGCCTGTGCCAGATCGCTTGCGGCGCGGCCAAGCCCAAGATCGCCGGGGCGCAGCAGTTCATTCTGCCCCATCGGCAGGCCGCCGCTCAGCTGCTCCACCGTTTCGGCAAAAGCGAGCCGCGCGACTTCGCGGTCCAGCGCGGTGCCGCCCTCATTCGCGGCAAGCCACGTGGCAACGGCTTCCAACGCGGCCACGCTGGTCGCTATCCAGGCAAAACCGTGATGCGCACGCTGGTTGGCAGGGTCGATCGCGGCCGCTGCCGCCCGGGCCAGATCGCGATAGCCCCGGGCCGCGCCGAGAACGTGGCCAAGGTCTGCCATCATGCCTTTTCGAACACCGCGGCGATACCCTGACCGCCGCCGATGCACATGGTTTCCAGGCCATACTTCACGTCGCGGCGCTGCATTTCACGGGTCAGGTTGGCAAGGATCCGCCCACCGGTCGCGCCGATCGGATGGCCCAGCGAAATACCCGATCCGTTGACGTTGAGGATGGCATGCCGGCTATCATCGTCCGACCATCCCCACCCTTTAAGGCAGGCCAGCACCTGCGGCGCAAACGCTTCGTTGAGTTCGATCAGGCCGATATCGTCGAACGAAAGCCCGTTACGCGCGAACAGCCGCTGCGTTGCTGGCACCGGACCGTAGCCCATCCGGCTGGGGTCACAGCCCGCCGCGGCCCAGGAATGGAACCACGCGATGGGCTCCAGTCCCAGCTCGTCAAGCTTGTCTTCTGCCACAACCAGACAGGCCGCCGCGGCATCATTCTGCTGGCTTGCATTCCCGGCCGTCACCACCCCGCCCTCCAGCGCGCGCAGTTTGCCCAGCGTCTCCATCGAAGCATCGGCCCGATAGCCTTCATCTTGCGCGAAAACGACGGGATCTGACTTCTTCTGGGGTACTTCTACCGGTACCAGCTCATCCGCAAACTTGCCCTCAGCCCAGGCTGCGGCGGCGCGCTGGTGGCTGCGCACGGCATAGGCATCGCAAGCTTCGCGGCTGATGTTCCAGTCCTTGGCCAGGTTCTCTGCGGTTTCAATCATGCCGCTGATCACACCATAGCGTTCGATCGGCTGGCTCATCACCCGGCCCCGGGTCAGCCGGTCATGGAGCGTCAGATTTCCGGCCCGCACACCCTTGCGAATGTCGGTGCTGTAATGCTCAACGTTGGACATGCTTTCGCAGCCCCCCGCCACAACCACGTCGCTGTGACCGGTCTGGACCATCATCGCGGCGTTAACGATCGCCTGCAGACCCGATCCGCAACGACGATCGAGCTGATAGCCGGGCACCTCTTCCGGCAAGCCCGCCAGCAGCCACGACCAATGCCCGATGCATGGCGCCTCGCCGTTGCCATAGCCTTGGCTGAATACCACATCATCGACGCGCGAGGGATCAATCTTCGTTCGCTCCATCAACGCTTTAAGGATCGTCGCGCCAAGCTGCCCGGCGGTCAACGGCGCAAGGCTGCCGCCGAATTTGCCGACAGCGGTACGGATCGGGGCGACGATAGCGGCACGGCGGAGCTGGGTCATTTGGAGTCCTTGTCTGAAGTGGCGACTATGCCGCGATCGATCAGCGCAGCGATGGCCCCTGATGATAGGCCGAGGCGTTCGGCCAGCACCTCTTCGCTGTGCTCCCCAAGGTAGGGTGCCGGCTGGGGGTCGCCGGCTTGCTCACCCGGCACATTGGCGAAAGAGCGCGGCGCGGGGTAAGCAAAACCGCTAGGGTTAACCGGCGAGGGGCCAAACAGCGGGTTGTTGGCGACAAGATCGGGATCCTGTGCAGCCTCGTACATGGTGCGATAACGCTCGAACGTCGCCCCGGCCTGTGCCAGCCGCGCGGCGAGGTCGGCATAGTCAAGCTGCTCCGCTGCGCGCTGAAACAGGGCGAACAGCTGGTGGCGATGGACAAAACGTTGGTGATCGCTGGCCAGAAAGCTGACGCCCAGCTCGGCCTCCAGCGCTGCCACTTCCACGCTCAACCCGAATGCCTCGACCGTTGCTTTCCACTGTTTGGGGGTAAGCGCGGCGACCATGAAGCGCTTGCCGTCGCGGCTCAGGAAATCGCGGCCGAACGCACCCCAGATAGCATTGCCGATCCGTTCGCGGTCGGCGCCGCGGTACAGCATCTCCGCCATTGCACCGGCATTGGCCATGGTCCCGATCGCCACGTCACCCAAGGGCACGCGCATCTCGATCCCCTGCCCGG
>JAFLDC010000299.1:2409-4330 GCA_017302775.1 Sphingomonadales bacterium | reverse complement strand
CTGGGTGCCCTGTTCCAGATACTCACGCAGCTGGATTGCTGAGTTGGCCGCCAGTTGTGCGATCAATACGACTGCCAGCGTAAAAGCCAGCAGGGCCAGAGCAACCAGCCACAGGCAGACCAGCTGGGCGGTCAGGAAGCGCCATGATGGATAGGGCGTGGCAGCGGTAAGTTCCGCCATTCCGTTCGTGCTGGCCATCCGGCCGACCCGATCGGCAGTGTACAGCAGGACCAGCGCGCCAAGCGGCGCGGCCATGTCCCACATCACGCGGTTGAGGGCGTCGCGGCTGTCAGGCACCAGTACCGACAGCGGTTCGGCATAGGCCATCCCGCTGAATACTTCGGGAAAAATCAACAGCGTCCAGCCGAGCAGGGCCAGCAGGAAAAACTTGTCAAGCAGGCTCCAGCGCATCAGCAGCGCAAAATAGCCGGGCGATTGCCAGCGTGCCGCGCGGTGCAGCGGTTGATGGCCAACCGGCCGGGCATCGTCCCGTGCGGGGATGAGCGCCGGAATCGCGGCGATGCCCCGCACCAGCAGATAGCAGACTGTCAGCCAGCCGATTCGCCCCAGGGTTATCGCTATTTCACGCGAATATACCGAACCATGCGGGGATGGCGGGTTGACCAGCGCGGTGACGGCGTAGGGATCAGCCAGCATCATCGCGGCGCGCAGCGGCTCCCACGCGACAAAGCTTCCGGCGATGAGCGGCGTACCCGTCATCGTGGCGAGCGCGATATAGCCGAGCCAGCCGAATGCGGCGGCAAGATAGACCATGCTGGCCTTGCCCGCCGCGCAGCTGACACGCCCCAGAACGACGGCCCAGATTACGGCAGCCGGGATATGAACAAAGGCCATCAGTTTCACGGTCTGACGTGTCACCGTGAGCATCTGGTCCGGGTATCCCCATGCCAGGAATCCCACGATTGCGGCTTGCATGATCGCGCAGATCCCGATCAACAGCCCGGCAAAGCTCGCCAGCCGCACCGCCAGCCAGGCGCGGGACGTCTGTGGGTAAGCGGCCAGCAGCGGCGTCATGCCGTGCTCTACCTCGCGCAGGTAAAACACCGGTGCGAGCGCGGCGGCGATGAAGGGCAGGATGAAAACCGGAATCAACAGGTTGAGGCGTAGCAGCGCTTCGTGGAGTTCCCGTGCGGTGCGCGGGTCCTCTCCACTTGCAGCGAAGCTTGTCAGGGCGATTGCGGCGGCGGCTACAATCCACACCAGCACGTGCCGGCGGACCATGAGCCACTCCCCTTGCCAGGCAGAGCGGTTCAGCATGACTGATCCCCATGCAATTCCAGAAAGTAGCGATCCTCAAGCGTTGCCGGGACCGGCGCAAATCCATCCCCGGGCGGGGCATCGCTGAAATAGCGGTACAGAGGGTGGCCGCGGCGATAGGCCAGACTGAGCAGTCGGGCCGGTGTGCCATCCGGGGCGGCCACCGTTGCTTGCCAGATCTTCCCTTGCAGACCCTGGATCAAGCCGGTGCTGCTACCCTGCGCGACAACCTTGCCGGCCTTGATCATGGCTACTTCATCGCACAGCTGTTCAACATCATCGACGATGTGGGTGGACAGCAGTACGACCCGATCGCCGCTCAACTGACTAAGCAGATTGTAGAGCCGCAAACGTTCCTCGGGATCGAGCCCGGCGGTCGGCTCGTCGAGTATCAGGAGTGAAGGATCGCCCAGTAACGCCTGGGCAATGCCAAAGCGTTGGCGCATCCCGCCGGAAAAGGTTGTCACCGGCCGCCGGGCGTGCGCGGTCAGGTTGGTCAAATCGAGCAGATCATCGATCCGGCGCGCGGTTTTGGGATCGTTCGGCAAACCCTTCAGGATCGCCATGTGACGCAGCACCGTGCGGCAGCTGGCGTGGGGGTAGGCGCCGAACGATTGCGGAAGGTAGCCGAGCCGCCGGCGCA
>JAFLDC010000299.1:0-2389 GCA_017302775.1 Sphingomonadales bacterium | reverse complement strand
GGATCGGCCAGCACGTCGATACCGTCAAACCGGATGGAGCCCCGGTCTGGCAGCTGGATGCTCGCCAGCGTGCGCATTAGCGTGCTTTTGCCCGCCCCGTTCGGCCCGAGCAGCCCGTACATCCCGGGACTGATCGAAAGATCGATCCCGTCGAGCGCCACAACGCCGCCGCGATAGGTTTTGCCAAGGTTGCTTACTTCCAGCATGATGCCTCCAATTGTGTCGGTTTGGCTGGCGTGATCGGGCACCTGGCACAATGGGGCCGTGATGAGGGTATGGTTTGCCGTGATGAACCGCCGTAGCGAGCTCAGACGGGCGTTCGTCACGGCAATCGTGCCGTTCGTCACGCATTGGGTATCGGTTGGTGACGGCCATGGGCATCGCGGATTGGTGCAATGCGTGCGGAGGATACTTGAAGCTGTTGCGTGACCTGTTGCAATCCCGGCTGCTGCATCAGGCGGTGCCTGTGGCGATTGCCATGTTGGTGGCCGCATTGTCCGATCATATCGCCAGCGGAGATCCCGGCTGGAGCGGTCTGATCGGCAAGGCTGGCCATGTCGCAATCCTGCTGGTGCCTGCGCTTGGCGCACATCTTCTGGCTTGCCGTTGGCCGCCCCTGCCAGCGGCATTCGCGTGGTTGGGCGGCTTTGCCGCCTATCCTGTACTGGTGAGCCGGCTTTACCCCGCCGAGTCCCTGCCGACCTGGCAATGGGTGATGGCGGCGGTTTGCAGTCTGATCTTTGTTCTGCTTCACCCGGCGGCGCGCTCACGAAGCGGCGAGCCGATCGCGTCGCCGCCGCCGATTGCGCGCCTGCCGATCACGCTGGACAGGACGATCGCGGTTCTTCTGGGCTTGTGGGTCCTGGGTGTCACCATGCTGTTCGCATCGACCCCCGATGCGGTGCGCAATCAGCCGTTGCAGGTGTGGGTGAACTGGCGGCGTATGGCCGCGGAACCTGGCGAGACGGTCTGGTATCTCGCGCAGTTCAGCATCCTCGCAGGGGTGGTTTATGTCTGGTACAAGATTTGTCGCTATGTTCTGGTGCGGGGTGTACTGCGCCGCCATGGCCTGGTGCCATTTGGCTTCGCGGTGGCGGCCTTCGTGGCGCTGGCAACGCCGGTTGCGGCCAGTATCGGTCTGCTGATGCCGCTGAACATCGCGGAGTGGACCATTATCCCGTCCGAAAACCATAATCCGTTTGACTGGACGAATTACCGCTTCACCATCTGGCTTACCGCCATATTCCTGCCACTGGTGCTGACGGTGGAGCGGCTGCTGGCTGAACATGCCGAGGCCAGCAACCGGCACGAAAGAGTTCGCGCCGAGCTGCATATGTTGCAACAGCAGATCAACCCTCACTTCCTGTTCAACACCCTCAACACATTATACGCGCTATGCCTCAAAGATCGGATGGAAAGCGCAGCCGCGGTGATCAAATTGTCCGATCTGCTGCGCTACGCCGTCTATCATGGGTCGTCGGAACGCAGCCGCCTCGATGATGAAGTCGCTTATCTCAAGAACTATCTGGATCTGCAGATGCTGCGCTTTGGGCATCGCTGCTCGCTCGAGACGACATGGCCCGATTCCAACAGCGACCTTGCCCTGCCGCCCCTGCTGCTGATCATGCTGGTCGAAAACGCTTTCAAGCATGGGGTTGAGCCAGTTGAAGGTGATTGCAACTTGCGGATTGCTCTCTCGGTCGAGGGACGGAGAATGCGGTTTGAATGTACCAATTCGCTTCCCAAGGGGGTGATGCCTCATCAACCTGGCATCGGGCTTACCAACCTCCGGCGCCGGCTGGAGCTGTTGTTCGGCAACGACTTCAGCCTGCTGGCCGGGCCTTCGGATGGGGCTTGGCGATCGTCTCTGGAATTGGATCTGGTGCCGTGTTGAGAGTGCTGATCGTTGACGACGAGCCCTATGCCCACGACGTGCTGGCCCACCATTGCGGCAGCGATCCGGGCATCACGATCGTCGGCAACTGCCGCAGCGCCGCTGAGGCACTGCGCGAGATTGCAGCCGGCGCGGTCGATTTGATGTTTCTCGACATTCGCATGCCCCGGTTTGGCGGTCTGGATCTGTTGCGCGGCCTGACGAACCCGCCCTTGACCGTCATCGTAAGTGCGCATCAGGAACACGCGCTTGCGGGGTTCGATCTTGACGTCGTCGACTATCTGCTCAAGCCCGTCAGCGCCGAGCGGTTCCGGTCAGCTTTGGACAAGGTGCGGCGGCGGATTGCCGAAGGTCGCGGGCCGCCAGCGGATGAAGCGGATGATCTGGTGCTGAAGGTCGATCGCGCGCTGCGACACGACGCCGAAGAGCACCGCGATGTGCGCGCGCGCTTCTTCGTCCGCGCGCTCCACGCGCCCCGCAGGGGGTCGAAAGTCT
>JAFLDC010000298.1 GCA_017302775.1 Sphingomonadales bacterium | reverse complement strand
GAAGGAATGCAATGTAACCGCTTTGGAGTTTCGGGCGCTGGGTCATTCAAAAGGCGAAGCGGCCGTGAAATCCACTGATCAGCCGGCTTGCACGTGTCCTGGCTTGCGTCTGCGTAAATGCCACATGCGGCGCTTGCGCAACCACAGAATTGACCAATCGCCTTTAACGAGCCGTGCCGCAATCCGTAGTCCTGCCTGCCGACAGGCCTGACGAACATGCGGTTCTTGGATCTCAAGCAGACCAGCCAGCAGCAGATGACCGCCGGGGCGGAGTGATTGCCCAAAACGCGGCGCAAGATCGATCAACGGTCCGGCCAGGATGTTTGCGATGATCAAATCGTAGGGGCCGCGCGCCTCCAACAGTGGATGGTCCATCCCGTCTGCGACCAGCATTGTCAAGGCGCCGGGGCCGGCACCCATTTCGATCTCGTTTGATGCTGCGTTATCCAGCACGACATCCAGGCAGACGGCATCAATGTCGCTCGCAGTGGTCAAGGCGCGTGGCCACAGATGCAAGGCGGCGAAGGCAAGAAGCCCCGTGCCGGTTCCGATGTCTGCGCAATTGCGTATCGCCAATCCGCGCGATTTCATCTCACTCAGCATTTCGAGGCAACCAGCAGTGGTGGCGTGCTGGCCCGTCCCGAAGGCCTGGCTGGCAGGAATGACGAAGTCGCGAATTCCCCGCTGGCCCAGCGGCGGATGATCGGGTGTGTGAACGTGAAAACGGCCCGCGCGGATCGGCTCAAGTCCCTGCTGACTAACAGTAAGCCAATCGATATCCGGCAATTGCTCGGAGAACAGCAAGGGCGGCTCGCCCGAAAACAATGCTTTTACCGCTGATGTATCGGCCCGCGTTGGTTTGCGAGGAAGCCAGGCTTCGAGTTGCCATTCATCGGGGCGATCCTCGGCCAACTCGCTCCCCGATAATACGATCTCAGGATCCCATTCTGCAACGTCTTCATGGCGTATCAAAGCTTGTTCGATGATAGCGCGCGGGGCCAGCGCGGTTAATTTCCATCCGGTCATTGGCCGACTTGCTCTTTGGCGAGCCGGTTGGCCAGCCGCTCACTGCCGCTTTGCGCATAGGATATACACGCGCGCTGGGTCGTGCGCGGAGCTTTGCCAGACAAGCGTTGCAACAATTCGCTACCGCTTGGATGCGGGGTCAGTAACAGATCGCAGGGTAGAGCCTCTATTACGCGCAGGCCGGCCCGCGCCGCATCGACCCGCTGAGGGTGAGCAGAAAAATGATAATCATCGGATGAGATCGTGCTGATCGAATCCGCATAGGCGATAGTCAGGCATTTGCCCTGTTCGCAGCTTCGCCAGGTCCAACTGGCCGATCCAGGAGAATGGGTGGGGTTGGCATGCATGGTAAAGCGCGTCCGTCCGAGGGTCAGTACGCCGCCATGCGGCAAGGTGCGATCTACCCGAGCGGGAGGCATCGGCTCCTTTGCCAGCAGGGCGGCTTGCGGATCGGTTGGATCGGGCTTGCCGCTACGCATCACCGTGGCCGCGGTAGCAGCCACCGCCAGACGGGCACCAGTGGCCTGCTGGATTGCAGCCATTCCGCCAACATGATCGTAGTGTTCATGAGTCATCAACAACCATTTGATCTGCCGGGGATCGAAACCCAGCGCCCGGATATTTGCCAGTACATGCGGCGCCGCATCGGCTGGCCCGGTATCGATGAGTACGAGCCCAGCGCTAGTTTCCACTAGGACCACGGTAATACCGCAAGTGCCGACGTACCAGCTCTGGCCATGAATATGCGCGGGCGGGGCCGGATCGGACCAGCCATCGCGCGTGCCGCAGGCCGCGGCAATATCCTTGCTGGCACCAATGCGTTCCGTTGCTGGCGGGGCTCCGGCAGGCGTCCCCACGCTACCCAGCAAAGTGAGAGGCAAAAGGGTGAGCAGGGTTTTACCGAACATAGCTTGCTCCATTTGCATCAAGAACCGCCCCAGTCATGCTTTCTGGCGCATCCAGTCCGCAGAATACAGCGATATCAGCAATTTCCAGCGGAGTGGCAACCCGGCCAAGCGGGATATCGGATAGCAGGCCGGGTCCGCCACGACTGGCCAGATAGTCACCTGCCATCGCTGTATCGGTAAAACCGGGGCAGATAGCATAGCTCATGATGCCGTTACAGGCGTAGTGTCGGGCAATGGTCTTATGCAGGCCGATCATGCCCGCCTTTGAGGCGGCGTAGTGCCAATGCTCAGGAGAATCGCCGCGGTAGGCGGCCCGGCTTGCGATGTGGACAATCCTTCCGGGGCGAGCGGTTTGAAGCCAGTGCTTCACCGCAAAGCGCGAAAGCTGCGCCGCGGCAGTCAAATTGATACGCAGTGTATCTTCCCAGTTTTCCAGCCAGTCGGCATCGTCCAGCGTGATCGGGTTGGGCTGAAACTGCCCGGCATTGCTGATCAGAAGATCGATTCTGCCGTCAGCACGTTGAAGCGCCTCGCGCCACAAGACAGCCGGGGCATCGGTTTCCAAAAGATCGGCGGCGATAGTGGTATCATCCGTGGTGCTGGTCGCATGTCCGATCACCCGCACGCCGCGTTCACGCAGAATCGTTGCGATCGCTGCCCCGATCCCGCGCGACGAACCGGTTACAAGCGCTGTAGCTGAAGTCATGCTAGCGTCTCTGGCGTAGAGATTGCCTTTCGACAAGCACGGCTTGCGAACGCTGTCAGCAATTGGCGAAAATGCGCCATACTGCGCTTGCGCCGACAGACGTTTTGATTATGGGGATTGTTGCGCGGGAGCTTTGCATCCTGCAGCCGAACCAAGGGAACTGACGCCGATGGCCGCCACCAAAAACCGCCCGCTTTCGCCGCACTTGCAGGTCTGGCGCTGGGGGCCGGCCATGCTGGTTTCGATCCTGCACCGGGCAACGGGCGATGGCATGGCGCTCGTTGGGTTGGGTGTGCTGATCTACTGGCTAGCTTCTCTGGCAGGCGGCCCGGCGGCATATGACGCCTTTGCCGGCCATGCAGGGGCTTGGTATGGCAAAGTGGTCCTGGTGGGGCTCACCTGGGCATTTTTCACGCACATGGCCTCCGGCATCCGCCATTTCGTGCTGGATATCGGTGCTGGCTATGAACTCAAAAGCAATGCCGCCTGGTCAGTATTTACACCGTTGTTTGCACTGGCCGCAACGGTGCTGACCTGGGCCGCGATTCTCCTCAAGTAAGGGTTACGACGATGGGTAACGGAACCTCTATCGGCCGCGTCCGCGGGCTGGGATCGGCGCATTCGGGTGCCAGCCATTGGCTGATGCAGCGCTATACGGCGATCGGCAACCTATTTGTGGGATTGTGGCTGGTCTTTTCACTGATCACTATGCCAGACTATCAGTACGCGACAATGATGAAGTGGGCTACTGCGCCGCTCTCCACCATTCTGTTGGTGCTCTTCGTAGTCTCTACTTTCTGGCATGCCCGGCTTGGACTGCAGGTTCTGGTAGAGGACTACGTGCACGATGAAGCCAACAAATTTGCTGCCACGGCCGCTTTGAACCTTGCTGCTTTCGGCGGTGCGGGGGCTTGTCTGTTCTATATTGCCCGCCTGGCGATGATTGCAGCCGGTCAGGAAAGCGCTGCCCAGGCAATGCAAGCCATGCAATCCATGATGGGAGGCCGATAAGATGGCCGAAGCTTCCAAGCCCGCATACAAGATCATTGACCACACCTACGACGCGGTTGTCGTGGGGGCGGGCGGTTCGGGTCTACGCGCTACCATGGGCAGCGCCGAAGCCGGGCTGCGCACGGCTTGCATTACCAAAGTTTTCCCAACCCGCAGCCACACCGTGGCAGCGCAGGGAGGGATCGCCGCCAGCCTCAAGAACAACAGTCCCGACCACTGGACTTGGCATATGTTCGATACCGTCAAAGGTTCGGACTGGCTGGGCGATCAGGACGCGATTGAGTACATGGTCCGCGAAGCACCACAGGCGGTCTACGAGCTGGAACACGCCGGCGTGCCGTTTTCTCGTAACGAAAACGGAACAATCTATCAGCGCCCGTTCGGTGGCCACATGCAGAACATGGGTGAAGGTCCGCCGGTCCAGCGCACCTGCGCCGCGGCGGACCGCACCGGCCATGCCATGCTGCATGCTCTGTACCAGCAGAGCCTGAAGTATGATGCCGACTTCTTTATCGAATACTTTGCGATCGATCTGATCATGGAGAATGGGCAGTGTCGCGGCGTGATCGCGATGTGCCTGGATGATGGTACGATTCATCGTTTTCGCAGCCATGCTGTGGTGCTGGCGACGGGCGGCTATGGTCGCTGCTACTTCACCGCTACCAGCGCTCACACATGCACTGGCGACGGC
>JAFLDC010000297.1 GCA_017302775.1 Sphingomonadales bacterium | reverse complement strand
CGCTCGACCCGCCACGTCGCCGCCATAGCCGACAAGCTGGCGCAGCGCTTCAAGCAGGAAGCGGGGCGCTCGGTGCGGAACGAGGGGCTACCCAACGCCGATTGGGTGCTGATCGACGCGGGCGACATCATCGTCCATTTGTTCCGGCCCGAAGTGCGCAGCTTCTACAATCTGGAACGCATGTGGTCCTTTGGCGACGCGCCGCCGGTCCCGGCCACGCATTGACCGTCCGGTCGCGGTGCGCCTTTCATGCTACTCCACATCATCGCGCGCGGACGCATCGGGCGCGGGCCCGAGGCTGAACTGGTGAGCCGCTATACCGGCCGCATCACATGGCCGGTGCGGATCAGCGAACTGCCCGACCGGGGCGGCGTCTGGCCCGCCGCCACCGGCAGCGCGCGCACCGTGCTGCTCGACGAAGGCGGTCGTCAGGCCAGCTCTACCGAACTTGCCGAGATGCTGGGCCGCTGGCGCGACGACGGCGTGCGCGAAGCGCGCTTTGCGCTGGGCGCGGCCGATGGCTTCACTCCGGCGGAGCGCGAAGGTGCCGACGCGGTGCTGGCGTTCGGGCGCGCGACCTGGCCGCATCTGATGGCGCGCGCGATGCTCGCCGAGCAATTGTGGCGCGCCACCAGCATTCTTGCTGGCCATCCCTATCATCGTTCGGGATAAGCGCCTTGATGACTTCGCGCCTGTTGCTGATTTGCCTGGCTGGCCTGAGCCTGCTGTTCGGTGTGGAGCTGTCCCGCGCCCAGCAGCCGGCGCTCGCGGCGATCGATACGGCAGAGGATGCCCAGAAGGCGCTCGCCGAAGCGGAAACCCAGGGCAAGGAAGCGCGCGGCCGGGCGGAAGCGCTTGAGGCCAAGGCCGCCACCGCGGTCGCTGCTGCTGAAAAGACCGCACAGGAATCGGCCGCTCTCGCGGCGCGCGTGCAGGAATCGGAGGCCCAGATCAGCGCCAATGAGGCCAAGGTCCAGCTGATCGAACGCGAACAGGGCAAGCTTGCCGCCGAACTGGCTCAGCGGCAACGGCCGCTGGTCGAACTCACAGCTGCACTGCAGCGGCTGTCGCGGCGCCCGGCAATCTTTTCGCTGCTCAGGCCCGGAACTTTGCAGGAAACCGTGTATCTTCGTGCGGTGCTGGAAACGATCCTGCCGGAAGTGGCCCGGCGCACGGCCGGGCTACGTGCCGCGATCGAACGCGGCAAGGCACTTCAGGCCCGCGCAGAGGATGCTAACAAGGCGCTGCGCGCCAGTCAGGGTGAGCTTAATCGCCGCCGCCAGCAACTCGCCGCGCTTGAAGCGCGCCAGCGCCTCGATTCGCGAAATGCCAGCGGGACGGCCGACCGTGAGGCCGAGCGTGCCTTGGCATTGGCCGAGCAAGCGCGAGACCTGACCGCATTAGTGAGCACGCTTGATCAAGCCGGACGGTTGCGCGAGCAACTGGCAGCGCTCCCGGGACCGGTGCTACGCCCGGCATTGCCGCAATCTGCCAGTACCGCCGCGCTGCCGCAGCTGGCTACCAGCCCTGCCGGTCCGCCACTTCCGTATCTGCTACCGGTATCGGGCCGCCTTGTTGTCGGCTTTGGCGCTTATGGTGCCGGAAATGTTCCGTCCCGCGGAATCGCGATCGCTGCACGCGGCGCTGCACAAGTGGTCGCACCGGGCGGGGGCAGGGTGGTCTTCGCCGGACCCTACCAGGGCTACGGCTCCATCGTGATTATTGAGCATGGTGGCGGCTGGACCTCATTGATCACGGGGCTGACCAGGCTCGATACGCGGGTGGGGGCCATGGTTGTAGCCGGATCGCCGCTTGGTCAGGCTGGTCCGGGGCGTCCGGTTCTGACGCTGGAGCTGCGCAAGGACGGGGCAGTGGTCAATCCGCTGGATTTTCTGAAACCCTGATTTCGCGCGATCCGCCATCTGGCGTTAACCTGCGTAGCGCGATAAGATAGACAGACTTCATGATTGAAAATGGCAAAGGCCCGCGCCGATGAAAATTGCATCTCTGCTCCGTGCAACTGCACTGGTTTCGGCCATTGCCCTGATCCTGGCCACCACGGCTGGCCTTGCAGCGGTTGATGGCCGGGCTTCGTCTCAGTTTGAACGACTGGCGATGGTCTACCAACTGGTGAAACTGCGCTACGTAGAAAAGGTGGACGATCAGAAGCTTGAGGAAGGTGCGATCGACGGCATGCTGGCCTCGCTCGATCCGCATTCCAACTATCTGTCCGGTGCCTCGATGCAGCGGCTCAACACGATGATTGACGGTAACTATTCCGGGCTAGGACTATCGGTCGGGATGGATGACGGAGCAGTTAAGGTAATTGCGCCGATGAAGGGCAGTCCGGCGGAAGCCGCCGGAGTCAAGGCCGGCGACTATATCACCCACCTTGATGGCAAGCTGATCTATGGCGGAGAGCTTGACGATGCGGTTGCCAAGATGCGGGGCGAAGCTGGCACCAAGATCCGCCTGACGCTGTTTCGCGCCGGGCGCAATGAACCGTTCGACGTCACCGTAACCCGCGGGGTGATCAAGCTCGAGCCGGTCACGTCGGAACTCAAAGATGGAGTTGGCGTGATCTCGGTCAACGAATTCAGCGCCGATGTCGGGACTGATGTGGCCAAGGCGATCGAGGATCTCAAGAAACAGTCGGGCGGCAAGATGGCTGGGATCGTACTCGATTTGCGGCAGAATCCCGGCGGTTCGCTGGAAGAAGCGGTGGCCTTGTCGGACATTTTCCTGACGAAGGGCGATATCGTTTCGCAGCGCGGCCGCAATGCGCGCGAGGATGAATATTTCAAGGCCGAATCGATGATCCCGGGCGACTTGGCCAAGGGCCTGCCTGTGGTGGTGCTGATCGATGCCGGATCAGCCTCGGCATCGGAAATCGTTGCCGGCGCGCTGCAGGATCAGCGCCGCGCGGTGGTGATGGGCGAGCGCAGCTTTGGCAAAGGTTCGGTGCAATCGCTGTTTTTCCTGGACAACAGCCGCACCAGCGCAGTGAAGATCACCACGGCGCGATATTACACCCCGCTTGGTCGCTCCGTGCAGGAAGGCGGAATTCTGCCAGATATTTCGGTGCCGCAGCTGTCCGATCCGGACGCCCGTCGCCGTGCCGAACTGTCCATCCGCGAGAGCGATCTGCGCCGCCACCTTGTTAATGAAGTTTCGATGGACGACAAAAAGCTTGAGGCGGACCGCCAGCAAGATCCGCGGTTCAAGCTGACCGCGGAAGAGCTGAAGGCCAAGGGTATCAAGGACTATCAGCTGTACTACGCGATCCAGACCCTGCGCCGCACGGCCCCGCCGGTGATGGCCAAGAAGAAGTAGAGCTGGGGATGCTCGAACCCGTTCGCACAGCGGACTTGCCGCGCCGCATTGCTCTGGCGGTGCCGCTGGGACTGTTGGGCGGCGCATATATCGGCCAGTACGCTTTTGGCCTTGCCCCGTGCGAGATGTGCTGGTGGCAACGTTATGCCCTGTTCGCAGCGCTGCCGTTCGGGCTTTATGCCTGGCTACGTCCGCCGGCCCGAATGATGACCGCGATGGCTCTGCTTGCCATTTTGGCGGGCGGGTTGATCGGCGGCTATCATGCCGGGATCGAGTACGGCTGGTGGCAAGGATTCACCGCCTGCACCAGCGCCGTCGCGACCGGGTCGGGCGATGCCCTCGATGCGATCCTTAGTGCCCCGATCATTCGCTGCGATGTGGCCCCGTGGACCCTGTTCGGCATCTCGCTTGCCGGTTGGAACTTTCTGATCTCGGCACCGCTGGCGCTGTTGGGACTGGCGTGGCTGAACCGCAAGGGAGCTTGAAATGGCTGAGAGTGCCTCTGACCGGATGCTGCGGGTCGATCAGGCTGGTGAATATGGCGCGACGAGGATCTACGCCGGTCAGCTCGCAGTTTTGGGGGATCGTACCGAGATTTCTTCTGAAATCAGGCATATGGCTGAACAGGAAGCGGAGCACCGGGCCAAGTTTGATGCGCTTCTGGCCCGTCGCGGCGTGCGGCCGACCGCGCTGCAGCCATTTTGGGATGTCGCTGGGTTCGCTCTCGGTGCTGCCACGGCGCTGATCGGCCCCAAGGCAGCAATGGCCTGCACCGCCGCAGTGGAGGAAGAAATTGATCGGCACTATACCCAGCAGCTCGATGAACTGGGCGACGCCGACCCTGAGCTGTCCGCCATGATTCATGATTTCCGCGAGGACGAACGGGCTCACCGCGATGCGGCGCTTGCCGCCGGGGCGGAGCAGGCACCGGCCTACCCGTTGCTGTCTGGCGCTATCCGGCTTGGCTGCCGCGCGGCAATCCGTCTGGCAGAGCGAATCTGATTTGCCGTTCGGCCGCTGCGCTTAAGCTGTCATTCAGTGGCGGGGG
>JAFLDC010000296.1 GCA_017302775.1 Sphingomonadales bacterium | reverse complement strand
CCATTCGTCGGTCGGAATCTCCGAGAGGCGGCGTTCCATCAGCGCCTCGCCGGTCGAGACGATCTGGATGACGGCCGCATGGCCTGCGGCCAGATCGGCATCGATGCTGGAAATGAGGGTGGGGGTTTTCATCGAGGTCAGCAGATGGCCGAAGAAGCGCTGCTTGGCGGATTCGAAGGCCGAGCGGGCGGCGGATTTGGCCTGGCGGTTCAGCGTGCCGTTCTCACCCGTGATGTTCGCCGCCTGCATCGCGGCCGCGAGGTTGTTGTGGATGATGGCTAATCGCGAGGTCGCGATAATGCGAAGGAGTCTGGGGTTCATCGTTGATTTCCTCGATTTCTGCGTATCGGCGCGGCCCTTGCTGCGCATTATTTTGATTGCGAACCTCAGCGGCTTTCCATACGTCTGAGGAGACAATCATGTTGAAGTCGCACGATGAACTGATCGCCGAGCTGTCGAAATCGCTCATGGAGCAGAACTACAATCCGGTGGTCGTGGCCAACCATCGGCTCTACGCCCGCGCCTTTCTGGACTACCTGACTGAGCGCAACACGCCGGTGGCGGCGGTAACGCCATCGCAGGTTGATCCTTATTTTTTCCATGCAGTCGAGTGCTTTCATTTGCGCTATGGTCGCCCTCCCAGTTCGCGCTGGCACAGGCTGCCGCACACGGCGATCTGCAAGTTGCTTCGGTTGGCTCAAGGCACATGGCCCCCTGAGCCCGAAATATTTGATCCCGCCACGGCAACCCGACATGCGATCTGCCATGAGTACGAGAGCTGGATGCGCGACGAACGCGGTCTGGCGGATGCGACTATTGATGCGCGCCTGCGGGAGGCGCGACGCTTCCTGGACTGGCACCTCGGTCGCAATGGAGCAGACGGCCTCGCGGCATTGGGCGTGCGAGACATCGATCTCTACATGGGCATGCGCACCCGTGGACTGCGCCGAACATCGCTCGCGAGCGCTACCGCGTGGCTCCGGTCGCTGCTGCGCAATCTCCATCGGACGGGACGAATTCCGACCGACCTGAGCCCACATGTCATCGGCCCCAAGCTCTATGCCTACGAGGATGTTCCCTCGACGTTGGATAAGAACCAGATCGCCACGGTTCTGACGGTCACCGGAAGGGACAGATCGCCAAGGGGTCTGCGCGACTACGCGATATTGCAGTTGCTCGCCACCTACGGGCTGCGAAAAGGCGAAATCTGCCAGCTCCGGCTCGACGACATCGATTGGCGCGCGGACTCGCTACGCATCCGCCATACTAAGACCAAAGCCTGTTCCTACATGCCACTGGTGGCGCCGGTCGGGGACGCGCTGCTCGACTATCTGCGCTTCGGACGCCCCCAGGTCGACTGCCGGGTAGTCTTCATCCGGTCCTGCGCACCCTATACCTGCATGAAGAACCTGTATGGCATGGTGCAAGGGCGTCTGGCGGCCGCGGGCGTCACCCCGGTGGGAAAACGGGGACCGCATATCTTTCGCCATGCGCGAGCGGTTGAACTGCTGCGCGCATCTGTCCCGCAAAAGATCATCGGCGATGTCCTCGGGCATCGATCGGTCGAGTCCACGAACACCTACCTCAAACTCGCCACCGAGGATCTTCGGGCGGTGGCTCTCGACGTGCCCGGATCGGCGGTGCTGTCATGAGCGCCTGGCACGACCCTACCCTCGCAGTCGTTGAGAACTTTCTGCAATCTTCACGGTTCGGGCAGAGCAGCTGCCGCACTTATCGCTCTATCCTTCGCAGTTTCGAGGATGCTGCGCGTCGGCACCCCGCAGTCGACCGCCAGATGCTTGAGGCCTGGTTGGGCGAAATGGCACCGCGCTGGAAATTGCCGACGTTGTTGAACCAGGTCTGCATCGTTGACCGCTTCCTCGACCATCTGGTCCGGAACGAGGTGATCGCCAGCAACCCCGTCGCCGAGCTTCGCAGCGAGCGCAACATCAAGCAAAACAAGCCGATCTGGCGGGCTCTCGTGTCCTCCAATCCCGACGAGGCCCTCGCCGCGCTGCACCGGCCTGCGCCCTTCGGCAGCGTTCTGGGCGACTTCATGCGCGACCATGTCGCGCTGATGCGCAGCCGGGGATATAAATACGAAGCGCAGGCTCACTGGTTGCTACGGTTCGACCGGTTCCTACAAACGCATCCCGAATTTGCCGGAGGGCCGCTCGAGACGATGCTGACGCATTGGGCGGCCACGAAACCCACCCGCAACCACGCGGCGGAATGCCAGAAGCTGGGACGCATCCTGACCAAGGCGCGGTTCCGTCTCGATCCGAACATCCCGCCGAAACGCTTCAATCCACGACCGGAGCGGGAGGTGGCACGCGAGCATCGACGCCCTCATATCTTCAGCCCGGCCGATATCCGGCACATGCTCGATGTGGCCCGCTCCTATCCGTCGCCGCATTCCCCACTGCGACCGCTGAGCCTCTACACCATGATCCTTCTGGCCTATTGCGCCGGACTGCGACGTGGTGAGCTTGCCCGGCTCGATCTTGGTGACATCGACCTTCGGTCGGGCACGATCACGGTCCGGGAAACGAAGTTCTACAAGACCAGGATACTGCCGCTTTCCGACAGCGTCATGGTTGAACTGCGCACCTATCTTGATGCGAGGCGACGCGCTGGTGCCCCGCAAGAGCCGCAGTCCGGGCTGTTCTGGCAGAACCACTTCAGGGACCGCTATGCCCCGGTGGTGGTCTCGACAATGATCACCAATGTCATGCGCCTTGCCGGATTCAAGCCACCTTCCGGGCGAATAGGGCCGCGGGTACATGATCTGCGGCACTCGATGGTCGTGAACCGGATCCTCCAATGGTACCGGGCCGGCATCAATCCGCAGGGCAGGCTGCACTTTCTGTCGACCTATATGGGCCACCGGGACATCAACTCCACGCTGGTCTATATCACCGTCACGCAGGATCTGCTGCAGGAAGCGAGCGAGCGATTCCGCGCCGTCGGCGCGCCGTGCCTCACCATGGAGGCGCTGTCATGAAAACGAACAACCCGTTCCCCGCATTGTTGCGGGCGTTCTTCCAGGAATGGTTGGCCGAGCAGCGCAGCGCCTCGATCCATACGATCAGGTCCTATCGGGACACCTGGCGGCTGTTGCTCCGGTTCGTCGCAGAGCGAAAAGGCGGCGGTGTTGCCCGGATCGCCCTGGCCGATATCTCAGCCAGCGAAGTGCGCGCGTTCCTCAGCCATGCCGAACATGGACGCAAAGGCACGATCGGCACGCGCAACTGTCGGCTCGCCGCGATCCGCAGCTTCTTCAGCTTCGTCGCGGACAAGAACCCCGAATATGTCGCGCAATGTGCTGAGGTCCTCGTGATCCCACTCAAGCGCAAACCCACCGCCGCGCCCTGCTACCTTGAACCGTGGGAGGTCGAGGCTATCCTCGCACAGCCCGACCGTTCGACGATCGAAGGGATGCGCGACCACGTGCTGCTGTCCCTTCTCTATAACAGTGGTGCGCGCATCCAAGAGGCACTCGATCTGTGTTCTGGGGCGATCCGGTTCGAAGCACCGCACTGCGTGCGTCTTTATGGCAAGGGGCAAAAGGAACGCATCTGCCCGCTCTGGCCGGAAACCATAACGTTGCTCAAGATGTTGCTGGAGCGGCAGCCCCGCGCACCGGATGAGCGCATCTTCGTCAACCGGTACGGCAAACCACTGGGGGCTTCGGGCGTGCGGTTCAAGCTGGCGGCATATGTGGAAACTGCCGCGAAAACAGTGCCCACGCTTCGTTCGAAGCATGTGACGCCGCACAGCTTCCGGCACGCGACCGCCGTCCACCTCGTCGCGGCGGGTGTCGATATCACCGTCATCCGCAGTTGGCTTGGACACGTCAGCCTCGACACGACCAACCACTACGCTCAGGCCAATCTCGAAACCAAACGAAAGGCGCTGGAACAGGTCGGCGTTCCGATGGCGGGAAATGGCCCGCCGCGCTGGAAACGCGACGCAAGCCTGCTCGCTTGGCTCGATACCCTCTGACCCCATACCAAGGAGAAATAATGTGAAGGACGTGACCCAAAAATCCCCGAATGATAGCGATTGTGTCGCGTTCCTTCGCATTATCGCGACCTCGCGATTAGCCATCTTATGCGCACCTGCGCATAAGATGGCGAAGGCACCCGCGTAGGCATCATAGATGCGGCGCTGCTCGTCGGTCAGTTGATGCTCGACCAATTCGTATTCGACGCCATCATAGGAGAGCGATCGTGCCGTATAGAGGCCGAGGGCGCACAAGTCGCGGGCCAGAACTTCCATGGCCGCGACTCCGCCGGCCTCGATCGCTTCGACGAATTCGGCGCGGGTCGCAAAGGGGAAATCCTCGCCACCCCAGAGGCCGAGCCGCTGAGCATAGGCGAGATTGTGAACCGTCGTGGCCCCG
>JAFLDC010000295.1 GCA_017302775.1 Sphingomonadales bacterium | reverse complement strand
CACGATGAAGACCAGCCGGATCATCGCCGAACGGCTGAAGAATGCGGAGATGGTTATCAACATCGACGGCGGGGGTGGGACGCTCGAGGAGAAGTCTGCCCGGCCGTTGTACTGGACGTGGCAGGGCGCTGAGAAAACCTATGTCGATTACCAACTGGAAGTGACCAATCCGGGCGGACACAGTTCCGCCCCGCGCCCGGTCAACGCGATCGTGCAGATGGCGGCAGCGGTCGACAAGATCGGCGCCTATCGCTTCAAGCCGGAACTCAGCCCGGTGACCAAGGGCTATTTCGAACAGGCGGCCCAGTTCGAGACTGACCCCAAGCTGGCCGCGGCGATGCGTGCCTTCGCCGCCAATCCCGATGATGCGGCGGCACTGGCGACGTTGCGGGCCAATCCCGCCTATGTCGGCAAGGTCGGCACCACCTGCGTGCCGACGATGGTTCATGGTGGCCATGCGCAAAATGCGCTGCCGCAGCGGGTTACCGTAAACGTCAACTGCCGTATCTTTCCGGGGCACACGCGTGAGGAAATCCGGGACGAGCTGACCCGCGTCGTCAACGACAAGAACATTACCGTGACCGATGTGTCGGGCGGCGATACGACGATGTCGCCCGCCTCACCGATGCGGGCCGATTTCACGGGTGCAGTGGAAAAGGCGATGGGCCGGATCTACCCGGGCGTGCCGGTGTTCCCCAGCCAGTCATCAGGGGCGACCGATTCGATGTGGTACCGCGCGCTTGGGGTGCCCAGTTATGGTGCCAGCCCGACCTTCAGCATGGATTCGGAAGATTTCTCGCATGGGCTGAACGAGCGGGTGCGGCTGTCGAATATCCGGCCCGGGCTCAACTATTACCTGATCTTGCTCACCGACCTGTCGCAATAAGCGCGGCAAGACCACTGCGGGCCAGCGCAGCGGGCTCGCCCGGTGCGAAGGTTGCGGGTGAGAGGCAGAGTTCCAGCCACAGACCGTCCACCAGCGCGGTGATAGCGATGGCCGCGCCGCGCAGTTGCGGCGCGGGCAGGCCGATTGCGCGCAAAAGATCCTCCAGCTGCGCGCGGAACCGGCCATATTGCTCGTCATGCAGCCGGGCGATTTCGGGGCGGGCGCGAACCAGACCCCAGAACGCGATCCAGGTGGAAAGCAGTTCGCTGTCGGCGATCGGTGGCAGCAGGCTGGCGCTGACATAGGCTTCAAGCCGGGCCTGCGGATCGCTGCCTGCTTGCGCGACGGCATCATCCAGCGCGGTGGCGACCCGGGCCTCAACCTGCGCGTAGGTCGCCGCGATCAGGGCGTCGATCCCGCCGAAATAGTGCCCGATCAGGCCAGGCGACACGTTTGCTTCGACAGCGATCGCCCGGACGCTGGCCCCGGCGGCGCCATCGCGCGCCAATACCCGCGCACAGGCATCGATCAGGCTGGCCCGGCGGGCATCGGGATCGGCGCGGGTAAAGGCGGGTTGCGGCGGCATCGCAGTTGTTATACGATCGTTCAACAAGGCTTACAAGGATTCGCGCGCCGTCATGACCATGCTTGATCACGCCTTTGCCGAAATCGCCGGAGATTCTGCCGATCCCGATGCCGATTTCAGCCTGCCGGGCTGGATTTATCATGACCGGGAATTCTTCGATCTTGAAATGGAGCGGGTGCTTCGTCCCTCCTGGCAGATCGTCTGCCATGTCAGCGAAGTGGCGGGTCCGGGCGATTACCGCACGATCGACTATCTGGGTGAGAGCATCATCGTCATTCGCGGCGATGATGGGCAGATCCGCGCCTTTACCAACGTTTGCCGCCACCGGGCGATGCGTCTGGTAGAGGGTCCGTCGGGTTGCGCGCGAAAGCTGGTCTGTCCCTATCACGCCTGGACCTTTGAGAGCGACGGTCGCCTTTCGGGTGTACCGATGAAGTCCGAATATCCGGCGCTCAAGCTGGAAGAAAACGGATTGGTGCCGGTCGCGCTCGAAGTGTGGCACGGCTTTGTGTTTGTGCGGCTGGTCGATGCCGGGTTCCCCTCGGTCAGTGCGATGATGGCTCCGTTCGAGGATGAGGTTGCGCAGTACCGGTTCGAAGACATGCGCCCGATGGGCGATGTCCGGCACCGCCCGCGTGACGTGAACTGGAAGAACGTGGGCGATAACTATTCCGACAACCTGCACATTCCGGTCGCGCACGATGGGCTGACCCGGCTGGTAGGGAAGACCTACCGGATCGAGGCGCACGGCTGGGCTGACCGGCTTTATGGCGATGTGGTGAAGAACGAGAAGCAGAACTTCTGGGAGAAGTTCTATGGCGCCCACATGCCCCGGGTCGATCATCTCCCCGAGGAGGCGCACGGGCGCTGGCTCTATTACAAGCTTTGGCCGAACATGGCGTTCGACATCTACGCTGACCAGATCGATTTCATGCAATGGCTGCCGATCAGCCCGACCACCTGCCTGCTGCGCGAGGTAGCCTATTGCCTGCCCGATGATCGCCGCGCGATGAAGCTGGTGCGCTATGCCAACTGGCGGATCAACCGTGTGGTCAATGCCGAGGATACCTGGCTGATCAGCCGGGTACAGCAAGGGATGCAAAGCAGAACCTATGGCACCGGCCCGATCGGCAAAAGCGAGGTTTGCCTGCGCAGCTTTGCCAGGAAGATCCGGGCGCTGATCCCCGAAGCGCGCCAGCCGTTCCAGCCCGCGCCGGGGTGGAGCGCAGGTGCACGGACCTGAGCCTTGTCATCCCTGCGCCGGCACGGCGCACACGAACAGATCAAACAGGAAGTTACGCATGACCAAAACCTATGACGCGCTGATCATCGGCGGGGGGCACAACGGCCTGACCTGCGCCTTCTATCTGGCCAAGGCCGGGATGCGGGTGCGGGTGCTGGAGCGGCGGCACATCGTCGGCGGGGCGGCTGTGACCGAGGAATTCCACCCGGGCTTCCGCAACTCGACCGCCAGTTACACCGTCAGCCTGCTTCGCCCCAAGGTGATCGCCGACATGAAGCTGGCCGATTATGGCTATCGCGTAATCGAACGCACGATCAGCAACTTCTTTCCGTTCGAAAACGATTACCTCAAGCTTGGCGGAGGTTCCGGGCGAACCGAGGCCGAATTCGCACGGTTCTCGCAAAAGGACGCTGCGGCATATCCGCACTATGACGCCGCGCTGGAAAAGGTCGCCAATGTGCTGCGTGACCTCAGCCTGCAAATTCCGCCCAACCTCGGCGGCGGCCTGCCGGCACTGATTGCGGCGGCCAAGCAGGGCTGGCCGATGGCGAACCTCGACCTCGCGGTTCAGCGCGATCTGCTCGACATCTTCACCAAGTCGGCGCGCCAGTTCCTGGATGGCTGGTTTGAGAATGACTGCGTGCAGAGCGCCTTCGCCTTTGATGCGGTGGTCGGCAACTATGCCGGGGTGTCCACGCCTGGCAGCGCCTATGTATTGCTGCACCACGTTTTTGGCGAAGTGAATGGAAAGCTTGGCGCGTGGGGCCATGCCGTAGGCGGGATGGGCGCGATCACCCAGGCCATGGCGCGGGCGTGCGAAGACGCTGGCGTTGAAATCAGCCTGGAAGCACCGGTTGCGCAGGTGCTGGTCGATGGCAGCAAAGTGACCGGCGTGAAGCTGGAAAGCGGTGAGGAACTGGCCGCCAGCATCGTCGCCTCCAACGCCGGACCGGCGCTGCTTTACCGGCAGCTCATCGATCCCAGCGATCTGGGCGATGATTTCAAGCGCCGGGTGAAGGGCTTCAAGACCTGTTCGGGCACATTCCGGATGAACGTTGCGCTGTCCGAACTGCCTGATTTCAGCGTGCTGCCGGGTAAGAGCACCGCGGAGCACCACACTGCGGGGATCATCATCGCGCCGGGCATGGACTACATGGATCAGGCCTTCATCGATGCCCAGCAGTACGGCTGGTCGAAAAAGCCGATCGTCGAGATCAAGATCCCGTCAACCGTGGACGACAGTCTTGCCCCGCCGGGGCAGCATGTCGCCAGCCTGTTCTGCCAGCAATTCGATCCGGCGGTCGATTGGGACCAGCACCGCGAGGCGGTGGCCGATCTCATCATCGATACCGTCAACGACCATGCTCCCAACTTCAAGGCCAGCGTGATCGCCACACAGATTCACTCGCCGCTCGATCTGGAGCGCAAGTTCGGGCTGATCGGCGGTGATATCATGCACGGCACCATGGGGCTGGACCAGCTGTGGGCGGCGCGTCCGGTGCTGGGCCACGGCGACTATCGCGGACCGATCAAGGGCCTCTACATGTGCGGGGCCGGCACGCATCCCGGCGGCGGCGTAACCGGTGCGCCGGGCCATAATGCGGCCCACGCGATCCTGGCGGACCGGCCGCTTATCCGGAAGATCCTGCGCTCCTGACGGACCAGTACACCGGCAATCCGGCCAACAGCAGC
>JAFLDC010000294.1 GCA_017302775.1 Sphingomonadales bacterium | reverse complement strand
CGCGACGGCCTGGTGGTGGTCGATCAGCACGCCGCCCATGAGCGCCTGGTCTATGAGCGGATGAAGCAACAGATGGCCGAAGGGTCCGTCACCCGTCAGGCCCTGTTGACGCCCGAGGTGGTCGAGCTGGACCCCGCCGAGGCCGATCGCGTCGCCGCCCGCGCCGGGGACCTGGCCGAGCTGGGCCTGATCGTCGAGGCGTTCGGCACCGGTGCCGTCCTGGTGCGCGAGACCCCCGCCCTCCTGGGTGACACCGACGTGCAGGGCCTGATCCGCGACATCGCCGACGACCTGTCCGAACACGGCGCGGCCCTGTCGCTCAAGGAACGCCTGGCCGAAGTCTGCGGCACCATGGCCTGCCACGGCAGCGTCCGCGCCGGGCGGGTGCTGTCCGCCCCCGAAATGAACGCCCTACTGCGCCAAATGGAAGCCACCCCCCACAGCGGCCAGTGCAACCACGGGCGGCCGACCTATGTGGAGCTGAAACTGGCGGATTTGGAGAAGCTGTTTGGGCGGCGGTGAATAATAGGTCAGGGCGTCCAGCGGCTTGCCGAGATGCCGCACACATTGCCATCGAAGACGAACGCGACGCTAAAGCGCGCGCGGGTAATTGCGACGTACATCTTGGTAGCTGACTTTTCGACGGCGGCTACGTTGCCCGAAGCGAGCCACTTGCCTGCATGGCCGTGCGGATAGATGAGCGTGCGGTCGAACGTCATCCCTTTCGACTCCCCGAAGTTCATGGCTTGGTACGGACCGCATTTCGTCACGACCGAGTAGCGAAGGAGCTGGGGACGAAACCGGCGCACATACTCATCGACGTGCGCCTTGCCGACGAGAAATACCCCGTCGTGCCCGGTCTGGGTGGTGTTCGTCGAAAGGGTCTTCGGCTCATTCGGGAAGAAGCTGTCGCCGAGATCGGCGATCGCCTGATTGCAGCGATGGGTGTGCTGCTCGTAGTCGATCGAGACGAGACCCGACTTTTTCCAGGCCTCGAACTTCCTGATGATGGCCGGACCGGCAAAAGGCTTATTCTTGGCCGCGTTATTGGTCGCGAATGTTGCCTGCCGATGGTCGCCGACGAAGGTCACGGGAATCGCTGACCGAAGAAACAGCTCGAGGAGCTCGAGATCGTACCCCGCCATGTCCTGCACCTCATCGATGATGATGTGCGAGAACCTCTCTTTAAGCCGCTTCATAACAGCGCCGTCCGTTACACGGTCGCATTCACAGATGAACTTGGCGATCTTGTCCGAGTAGATGCGGGTGCCGCCGCTGAAGTAGTGCGCGTTGATTTCCCTGGCGGGGACGTAGGGGACTGACTGCTTCTCAGTCCAGTGAATGCCCTCGATCCTTTTCGGGTGCATCGCCGAGCGGTATGGCCGCGCCAGCTCTCGCAAGAGGAATGAGTACCAAGAGATAACCTCGACATGCGACGGGATCGTCGGCCCGCGCTCGTAGGCCTTGGACTGGATTTCGCGGACGTTGTTGCGGGTGTAGGTAACGAGCGCGACACGGCCTTCGGTGTGCGCCAGCGCGTCGTCCACGACCCGCGTGGTCTTTCCACCGCCTGCGGCAGATATGACGATACGGCTAGCCGATGGCATCGGCGATGTAGTCGGGCGGCGACCATTGAACGGGCGTGTTGAAGAACTTGAGCGCGGTGTCGGCCTTGTGGGCGATCATATATTTGATCGCCGCGTCCTCGTCGCTAAAGGCCTTATCCAGAATCTGGGTGATGACAGAGAGCCCATTCTTTTTCATGAGCTGGGGCTCCAGCGTTCGCGCATTCTCATCGGTGTCGTAGCGGATCTTGACGAAATCGGAGTCGAGATAGTCGGCGTATTTGGTCTTCAGCGCCTCAACATCCGCATCGTTATCCGTCACTACATCGGCTCGCTTTTTCATCGAAACGGCGATTTCGAGGAAGCGCTTGAAAGCTAGCGAGTTCACCGAGATCACATCGACACCGTCCTCAAGCGGCATCTTGCCGTGCTTCATGTGGTAGGCGCGCTGGACGATCAGTTCGTCTGATGGGCCTTCGACGAGAATGGACCGTTTGGCGAGGATGAGGCGCAGCGTGTCATGCCCCGGCAACTTCATGAAGTAGTCCTGCGTGGTCGCATCCTTGAGGTCGGAAAGCCTCATGCCCTCGCCCCGCTGGAACAGCAGGACCGCTTCCACGCCGAGCTTGTTGAGCACGAAACTGCTGTGGGTGGTGATGAAGATCTGGCGCGAACCCGCATTGGCGGCGATGTGCCCGATCAGCTCGTTGAGGCTCGCGTAAGAGAGGTGATTTTCGGCCTCCTCTATGAGGATGATGTTCGACTTGGCGGACGTTTCCATCGCCAACTTGATCTTGACGCTGTTCTGCTCGCCCTTGCCGACCAGCGTCAGGGGGATGTCGTCGAGATGAGGCATGATCCCGGCTTCCCAGCTTGCGCGAGCCGAGGTGTCGAGAGACACCGAGATTGCCTTGTCGCTGATGTTTCCCTTCTTTAAGGCCAGCGCATCGTTGATCGTCTTCACCTTCGGCTCTGCGAGGAAGCGATCCTTCATCAGCCGGTAGCTGAGCGCGAGGTCCACCTTCTCTTTGGAGTTCAGGCTCTCCTTCACGATATCGACGACGTAACGACTGGCCGCCGCGTTGTTCTTGATAGTGCTGGCGTCGATCAAGCTGGCGTGAAGTGGAATGCCCTTGGCATTCAGAATCTCGTTGTCGGCGAAGCTGAGCCACCTGATCCAGTAATACTCGATCGGAAGTGTCCGGATTTCCGTTGGATCGGAAACATATTGAGCGAAGTCGTCCGCATGCGCGGGGTTGAGCTCGATCTTCAAAGAGACGCCGGGCAGGTTTAGTCTGAGCGAGTTGTTGTCGCCCTTGAGGACAGTGAGCGCCGGATCATCCGCGAGATAGAGCTCGATGTGGATGGAGGGCGGCGCGGGGTTATGCCCAGCCTTGAGCTGATCAATATAGGCCTGAACCAGATCCAAATTGAACAGGTATGGATGCAGCTCAATCGGCAGCGGGCGACCATTGATCTGCCCGGTCAAGGCGAGGTGGATTGCTTCGAGCATCGTGGACTTGCCGCACTCGTTGTTGCCAACAATCACATTCAGCTTTTCGTTGAATGTGATGTCTGCCTTCTTGAGACAGCGGTAGTTCTTAATGATTGCGCGCTTGATAAACACTGGCTCTCCCGTCTCGGATGGGTAAGCTACCATGAACGACCAAAACCGGAAGTTGCTTTGCCGCCGCTTCGAGCCGACCGCGGAACTTTGCAGACCACCGATCGTTTCTCTACCTACCGAGGATGCCCGCCCTCCTGTTCGTCTGTCTCGGCAATATCTGTCGCTCTCCGCTGGCGGCAGGGGCCTTGCGCCACGCGGCCCGCCAGCAGAACCTGAACCTGACCATCGAGTCTGCGGGCACCGGGTCGTGGCACATTGGCGATCCGCCGGACCCTCGGGCTATTGCGGCGGCGGCGCGGGGCGGGGTGGATATTTCGGATCAGCGGGCGCGGCAGGTGACGGCGGCGGACTTCACCCGCTTTGACCACATCGTTGCGCTGGACCGGTTGAATCTGCGCGATCTGCAGGCCCTGAAGCCAGCCTCCTCCACCGCCAGCCTGTCCCTGCTGCTCGACCATGTGCCGGGGCGCGAGGGTCAGGGCGTGGCCGATCCCTATACCGGCACGGCAGAGGACTTCGACCTGACCTGGGCCGAGGTCAACGCCGCCGTCCCGGCCCTGCTGCGGCTGGTGGCATAGCGCAACCCTCACCTCTGCGCCTGCGGGGAGGTGGCGCGCTTCAGATATGAAGCGTGACGGAGGGGGCGGCGCGGGCGTCAGGATCAGAGAGCCCCTGCAGGCCATTCTCAACCGGTAAAAGCTTGAGGCTAATCAAAAAACTTGGGAAAAACAGATTGCTAGGGCCAGAAACCTGACGTCGCGTCAGAGCCTGAAAGCCTCGACCAGCCCCGTCGCATGCCCGCCGGACACCACGTCGCCGCCCGCTGCCTAGATCGGCGGACGCGCGTCAGGCCACCCTCAGGAACAACACCCGTGCGGCCCCGTAATCCCGGGCATCCAGCCGCTCATAGCCCGGCGTGTCGATCTCCGGCTCATCCGAGCCGCGCTCGAACACCACGATGGCCCCGGGGGCCAGCCAGTCGCCTTCCAGCAGCCGCGCCAGTGTCTGCTCGCCCAGCCCCTGGCGATAGGGCGGATCGAGGAAGGCCAGGGTAAAGGCCTCGCCCGCCGAGCCGGGCCGCGGCCCCAGGTCCGTCGCACTGCGCCGATGCACGCGGCAGCGCCCGAACAGGCCATAGGCGTCCATGTTCTCGCGGATCGCGCCTCGCGCCCCGTCGTCGGTCTCGACAAACAGGCAGAAGGCCCCGCCCCGACTGAGC
>JAFLDC010000293.1 GCA_017302775.1 Sphingomonadales bacterium | reverse complement strand
AAGGATTGATTCGCTTAAGCATTCTGGTCCGCGCCCCTGTTCGACTCTCGTTGAAAACCGATAGCGGCACGGCGATGCCAGCCGGTTAGTGGCGGCCTGCGGGAGATTACTTACTTGCAAACGATGCAGAAGACCGGTGCATGCCCGATCACGCATCGCGCTCCTTCGGCAGAGCAGGCCCAGGTGGCTGGGGTTGCCGAAATCCGGCTGTGACACCTATCGCGATTTGCCGAGACGGCATGCTGTGCCGGATGGAGCGGTGGCGCAGGTTGACCCGAAGCGAAAGCCGCCGCGTCAGGCGGGAAGAACGGTGCCGATCATTCGACAATAAGTTCCGCGTGAAGCGCCCCCGCCGATTTCAAGGCCTGGAGTACGCTAATAATCCGGCGCGTATCGACCCGCATTGCATTAAGTGCCTGAACGAGATCGCCAACGGTGGCCGCGCCCATGCGAATGGTTGCGTCATCGCGGCCAACCTCAACATCGAGGCGGGTATTCGAGATCGTCAGGCTGGAAACATCGCTGGCGAGATTCGAGGTGAAATAGGGCTGGGACCCTTCATTGCGGGTTTCTACCGTGATGCGCAGATCACCTTGAGAGATGACTACCGGCGAGATCATTACATCACCACCGGCAACAATCGTTCCGGTACGTTCGTTGACGACCACCCGAAAGAGCCGGGCCGGTTGAACGGTGAGCCCTTCGATCGCTGCGATCAATCTCGGCGTGTCGCCACGAGCAGTCTGTGCCGAAATAGTCACCCGGTCGGCACTTTCTACACGGGCCGAACCTGCTCCAAACCTTGTATTGATCGCATTCGCAATGTTCTGCGCCGTCTCGAAGTTGGGTTGCGCAAGCAGGAAGGCGAGCTCGCCGCGCGCGTTGACGAGTTGCGCGTCAACCGGGCGTTCGATCGTCGCGCCCAGAACAATACGTCCTGTAGTCGGGTGATTACGCTGTGCCAGGCTTTGTTGGGCATCGAATTGATAGCCGCCGACCACCAACGGCCCCTGCGCCAGAGCGTAGACTTTACGATCCGGCCCTTCCAGTGTCGTCATCAAAAGCGTTCCGCCGGCGATGGAACGCGCATCGCCGATCGAGGAAACCGTAACGTCGATCCGGTCACCGATATTGGCTGAAGGAGGCAGGTTGGCGGTAACGATCACCACTGCCACATTGCGGCTTGAAATGTCCTGTTCGGTTACAACGGCTCCCAGCCGTGAAAGCACGTTGCGCAACGCCTGCCGCGTCACGGCATTGCTGCGGGAATCTCCCGTTCCGGCCAGACCGGTTACGACGCCGTAGCCGACCAAGGCATTGTCGCGCCAGCCATCGAACCTGCCCAGCGCACGGATGGGAACTTCCGGAGCCTGTGCTACGGCCACCTGATTAAAAGTCACGAAGACCAAAGCAAGGGCACAAAGCCTGAGCAGTACCCGCATCAGAGCAACCCAAACAGGGTGAAAAGCCGGTGCAGCAGTCCGGGCTTGGAGCCACGTGTCGCGAACCCTTTTCCAGTATAATCTATCTGGGCATCAGCTATCCGGTTGGAGGCGACGCGGTTTTTGCCATCGATATCGCTCGCCCGTACGATACCGCGCACCGCGACGGTGGTGGTTTCACCATTGATGTTAAGACGCTGCGTTCCCGTGATCTCAAGATCGCCGTTGGGAAGAACCTGAGTAACTTTGGCGGTCATCTGGGTAACAAATCGTTCGGTGCGGCTTGCTTGTCCTTGTCCATCAAAATTGTTTCCGAGCGAAATATCGCCGCTTTCGCTGATGGAGCCGGCATCAATGCCGCCGGAAACCGAGGTAGAGCGCCGCGATCGGTTACTTACCGTAGTACTCGCCTCGGACGACTGAACAATAACGACTGTTACAATGTCGCCGATTTGTGCTGCACGTTGGTCGGCGACGAGCGACTGCGTCTGGCCGGGCAAGAAAAGACTGTCGGCAGATACCGGCGACGGGATTGATAGACCGGCAGAAAAAATAGCCGATAGCAGAGCTTTTTGCAGCTTTGGACGAAACACGCCGTAACTCCCGTCGTCAAGGACGCATATTGTGACGTTAGATTGGGAAAATGAAAGCACAATTCAGCCGGATGGAAATTTTTGGCGACTGAGCAACAACCGGGATTGCGCCTGTTCAGCTTTGCGATATTGATTGAAGAATCAGGAGTGTAACAATGCCAGGGATCGCCCAAATCGCCTCAGTCATGATTACTTCAGCGGAACGACGGATTGATGTTGCGGCGGTAAATGTAAGTAATATCGGCACACCCGGCTATCGCACTCGCAGAGTATTTGCCGATCTGGTTGGGGTGCAGTCCGGACTGCCGGTAAATCGCGAAATTGTTGTGGCTTCGGATAACACTCCATCCTTGATCCAGACAGGCAACCCGCTCGATTTTGCGACGGATGCGGGGTCGGTTTTGGCGCTGCGATCGCCAACGGGCATTCTGTTCTCGCGTGCGGCGCAATTGCAACGCAGCGCTGATGGGCGCTTGATCGATGGTGAAGGGCGGGCACTGCAATCAGTCGAAGGGGCGGACCTGATCGTCTCGTCCGGTACGCCGACCGTTACGGATGATGGCGTAGTGCTCGTGGGTGGACAACCAGAGGGCCGGATTGGCTTGTTCGACGCGTCGCTGGCCGGGGCTTCTGCGGTGCAAGCGCCCGACGTTCGATCCGGAGCATCGATCAAACAAGGGATGGTTGTTGGGTCCAATGTCGAGCTGAGCGACGAGATGCTGGAACTCAACAAGGCGAGCCGCATGGCGGAAACCGGCGCACGGGTATTTCAGATTTACGACGATCTTCTGGCAAAGGCCGCCAGCCAGATCGGGTCGATCTCGCGATGAGCGGGGCACTTGAAGTGGCCGCAATCGGCATGCGCGCTCAGCAGCGCGCGCTGGAGGTGGTGGCCGGCAATATCTCAAACATCAATACGCCAACCTACAAGCGGATGGACATGCGCTTTGCTGAGTTGATCGGCCACGGCCCCAGTGACGATGTCCAGGCAAGCACGGTTCCTGGCCGCGATTCAGTGCTTGGTGTTTTCTCCTGGAGCCTGCCGTCGTTTGATGAGCAGGGACGGATTGATGCCACCGGCAATGCAACCGATATCGCGATCGATGGCAGCGGATTTATCGAGCTGCTTGGTCCGGCGGGCACGACGCGGCTATGGCGCGGCGGAACCTTGCGGGTCATGGATGACGGTGCGCTGGCAACCTCCGCTGGCCAGCTGCTCAAAGCATCGATCACCGTCCCAACGGACGCCAGCGCGATTCGCATCGATGGTGCGGGCAAGGTCTTCGTCAGCCAGCCTGGCATCGACGGCGAGGCTGAAATTGGCCGGATCGAGCTGGTCAGGGTGTTGGACCCCACGGCAATCGAGCGCCTGGATGGAGGACTATACGCGCTGCGCGACGACCGCGGGGTATTGGTCGGCACGCCCGGCGAAGAGGGCTTTGGCTCTATCGTGCAGGGTTCGATGGAACGCTCAAACGTCGACTTGAATGCCGAAATGGTCACGCTGTTGATCGCCCAGCGCGGTTACGCGGCCAATGCTCAGGTCGCCAGAGCTGCCGATGAGTTCTACGGCATAGCTAACGGGTTGCGGCGCTGATATGTTTGCTGCGGTATTGGCTTTTGCGGCCTTGGCAGCGGGTGCGCAAAACCCACAATCCTGCAAGGTTCTCCTGCAGGCAAAGCAGCTTGGTGATCCGGTATTTTTCGATAGGGTTGCCCCCGCACCGTGCCCCGTGAAGAAGGTTGAAGCGCGACTGCGCTATGATGCGCGCCGTCATATTGTGACGGCCAGAGAAGCGATGATTGCAGGGACCGAGTTGGGCTTGGCCTATGTTCCGCGGCGTCCGGCGGTCGCTGCGGGCGAAGCGGTGAGGATCGATGCGACCGTCGGGCATGTGTCGGTCATGCGAACGGCGACTGCACTTGAACCGGCGGAGTACGGACAGCGGTTTCATGTGCGCACAGCGGATGGTCTGGTGCTGCGCGCGCCGCCGCTGATGGCGCAACGGGTGGAGGATCAGAAACAGCCATGAGTATCGATGCTATCGCCGTTGCAGGAAAGGCGCTTGACGGGTTGCATCTTCGCGCTGCTGCGCTGGCATACAATTTGGCAAACCTCAATTCTCCTAAATTTCAGTCACTTGCAGTCGATTTCGAAACGGCATTGCGCGGTGCTGCAGCGAAAGGGCCATCGGCGGTTGAAGCGGTGGAGTTCGGTTTCAAGGCGGGCCCGTCATTTGGCCCGGGTGACGAACGGCGCGAAGATTTGATGCTGATCGATATCTCGCGCAATGCTGGGCGTTTTGCTGCGCTCGCAGATTTTACCGGCCGCCGCTTTGCGATTACCGCAGCCGCCGTTGGTGCGCGCTGATGAGTGTTGAT
>JAFLDC010000292.1 GCA_017302775.1 Sphingomonadales bacterium | reverse complement strand
GATCCGCAGGGCCGCACCGGGCAATCGACCGCAGGCGCCACGCATCTGATCAAGGTCGCGATCGACGCCGCGCTGGGCAAACGCGCCGAAGTGGGCGTGTTCGGCACCGATTTCGATACGCCCGATGGGACCGGGGTACGCGACTATATCCATGTCAGCGATCTGGCCGCCGCGCACGTCCTGGCGCTGGAAGCCCTGATCGCGCAGCCGGCCCGTTCGCTGACCATGAACTGCGGCTATGGCCAGGGCTACTCCGTGCTGGAAGTGCTCGATGCGGTTGACCGCGTAACCAATCAGCGGATCACGCGCGTGATGGGGCCGCGCCGCGCGGGTGATCCCGATTCGCTGATTTCCGACAACCAGCTGATCAAGGCAACGCTGCCGTGGATCCCTCAGCATGCCGATCTCGACACGATCGTTACTCATGCCTTGCAATGGGAACGAAAGCTGTCCGAGCGGCAGAGTCAGAGTTGACTTTGCCCTGAACCGCCCGTAACGGCGCACCTTCAATTTTCAGCGGCGCACAGCCGCCCCGAGGAAACCATGAAGATTCGCAACAGCCTCAAGTCGCTCAAGGGTCGCCACCGTGACAACCGCGTGATCCGTCGTCGCGGCCGCACCTATGTGATCAACAAGACCAACCGCCGGTTCAAGGCGCGCCAGGGCTGATCCCCTGGTGGGTTGATCCGGGCACTGCCCGGTTCCGGTAATCTGACGGCCCGCCTCCCATCCGGGGTGCGGGCCGAAAGTGTATTTGTCTCAGGAGTTTCCCCGTGCCAGAGCCAATCAGCGCAGTGGTGTTCGATGTCGGCAAGGTGCTGGTCGAGTGGGATCTGGCGCTGATTTACCGCGATCTGATTCCCGATCCGGTTGAGCGGGCGTGGTTTGTCGAGCATGTGGTGACGCCGGAATGGCACTTTCAGCACGATGCCGGGCGCCCCTTGGCAGAGATGCTGCCCGAACGCATCGCTGCCTATCCCCAGTATGAAGCGCTGATCCGGCGCTATGCCAGCCACTTCAACGATTCGATTCCCGGCCCGGTCCCCGGCACGACTGAACTGGTCGAAACGCTCGACATGCGCGGCGTGCCGTTGTTCGCCATAACGAATTTCGGGGCAGAGTTCTGGCCGGGCTTCGCTCCGCGCTTTCCGGTACTGGAGCGATTCCGCGATATCGTGATCTCGGGGGTGGAGCAGTTGGCCAAGCCGGACCCGGCGATCTTTGCCCTGGCGGAGCGGCGGTTTGCGCTGCCCGGCGAAGCAATGCTGTTCGTGGATGACAATGCCCACAACATCGCAGCCGCCGCCGATTGCGGCTGGCAGGTGCATCACTTCCACAATGCCGCAGCGCTGGAAGCCGATCTGGCCCGGCGCGGTTTGCTCGGCTGAACAAAAGAGCCCCCCGTCTTGCGACGGAGGGCCATTTGGAGGGGCTTCTAGGAGTGCCTGGGGCCTAAGGGCGGCCCAAATTCGCCTCAGGCGGCGGCGTTGCAGCTCTGAAGATCTTCAGCGCTGAGTTCACCCTTCGGAGTGGCGAAGGTCGAAACCGGACCAAAGGCCTTCACGACCTTGGCACACGTATTGAGCGGGCGGGCACCATCCACTGCGCCGGTGCAGGTATCGCCCTTGCAGTTCCAAACCACACCATTGACCACCTTCTTGGCCGGCGCTTCCAGCGCGGTGGACAGCTTGGCGGTATAACGCGCGGCGGCCGCCTCTGCGGGTGAAACGGTAGCACCGAAGGATACGACGGTGCCGATCAGGGCCAGGCCGGCCAGCAGGGCGGTGCGCGCGGACGCGGTAGAATTGGTCAAAGTCATTATCTGTACTCCCCTTGGGTCTGGCACGCAGGGATCGAAGGGGTCCTGGGAGGGGAAGACTCGATTTGCGTTGCTAATCGCTACCTAATGCCCTAGGTATTAAGTTGCAACTAAAAACTGTGCACCGCAGCAAAGATTTTTTTGTCGGTGTCAAGCCGAGATTGGGTTACACCTGTGTCGGGTATGGGGAACTGCTTATGGGTAAGCTGCACGAACCGCTGAATGAAATGCAGAACTGCGGGCTTCCGGCCGCGCTGGAAGTCATGGGTGAGCGGTGGAGCTTCATGATCCTGCGCGCCGCCTTCAACGGACTGCACCACTTTGAGGAGTTCCTGGGCGCGTTGGGGATTGCCCGCAACATCCTGTCGAATCGACTCGCCCGGCTGGTCGAACACGGCATCATGAAACGCGAGCCGCTGCCCGATGATCGCCGCAAAATCGAATACCGCCTGACCGCCAAGGGACTGGACCTGCTACCCGCGATGCTGGCGCTGCGCCAATGGGGCGAAAAGTATGGGTGCGGCGTGCCAAGCAATCCAGTACTGTGCGACGAGCGCGACGGGCTGCCTATTGCACCGATCGGCATTCATGCCCATGACGGCCGCCTGCTCAAGACAATGGATCTGGAATGGCGCGATGCAGCTGACGTTGGCAAGCCGCGCGCAAGCCATGACGAGAGCGTAGTACGCCCGGAACTGAGCGCGCTGCGCTAGGGTCACGACCTGTTCACCGCGCTTTCCAGGCCTGGTGCCGCATTGTGGCTATCCCCGCACCACTCGCCCATTGAGCGTCAGTGTGCCTTCAATCCGGCTGCCATCGACCACGGCATTGCCGGTGATCCGGTTCGTGCCGCGATAGCGCCCCCGCGGAAATGACGCGGTCTTGCTGACCTGGCTCATCGTGCAGTCCTGATAGATCATGCCCACGCTCCATGGCGCAAATGAACCGCCGGTGTCCGGTCATGCCCGGGGCGGGGCCCGGCGATAGCTCAACGCCTCGGCAACGTGGATGCGGCTGACGGTTTCCGCCTCCGCCAAATCGGCGATGGTGCGCGCGACGCGTAGCATGCGGGTGTAGCTACGGGCCGACAGGCGCATCGCCTCAGCGGCCTGTAACAGCAGCTTGCGGCCTGCCTCGTCGGGGGTAGCGACGGCTTCCAGCGTCCAGCCTTCGCCCGACACCTGCTCGCCATCGGCAAGGATATGGTCGGGGGCATAATCGGGATCGAAGGCGCTGTCGGCCCGCGGGCCATCGTCGTTGATGGAGAGCGGCGCGCAGCCGATGATCGGTGCTCCAGTCGCCTGCTTCAGCGGCGCGGCGGCGGGCGAATGGTCGCGGTGGGTGTGGGTGCAGAGGATCGCAGTCACCCGGGCATCGCCGCCGGCGCGCAGGATCGCCTCGACATGGCCTTCGCCGTTCATGTCCTTCGGATCACCGATGCTGAGCCCGCTGCCCGCAGGCCCCGGATCGATCACCGCAATCTCTTTCCCCGCCCCCACCAGCCAGGTCTGGGTGCCGGTGAAGGTATAAGGTGAAGGGTTGGGCGCGAGCACGCGACGCACCAGCGGCTCATGCTGCTCGGTTTCGCCTGCGCGGATGCTGTCGGGCCAGTCGCTCATGCCCGCCTATATGGTGACGGGGGCGCAAGGGGGCAACGAAAAAGGGGCGGTGCCTGCGCCCCGCCCCCCTCATAGCGTTCGACAAGAACGGCCTGGCCGGTCAGAGATGTGTGCCTGCCGCGCTGTTGGCACTGATCTGCTTTTCCAGTGCCTCGATCTTTTCTTCCAGCTTTTTGACGACATCCTTGCGCACCGATTCGGGCATGTCGCCATCGGCCCTGATCTCATCGCGGGCTTCCTTCAGCCCTTGAATGGCATGCTGGCGAGCAACCTTGGCCTGGCCTTTCCCGCACATCACCAGTTTGATGCGCGACTTGTTCTTACCATCAAAGCCCTGGACATCAGTCGAAACAGGCTGGCCTTCCTCGCAATTTTTGCGGATTTCCTTGATGTCGATATCGGGGATGAAGGCCGATACATTGATGCCTTCCGCGATTTTTTTGCCGTCAGCTGACCAAGCAAAACTATGTGCGTCATTACCATCGCCCGAAGTCCGCACGATGACACGGGTTTTGCCGTGAATGGTTCCGTCCTTTTCAATCGACGCTTCGGCCTCCTCGCGCGATTTCGCCGCCTCGGCCACCATTTTTTCCACTTCTGCTTCGCTTAACTCTTTGTTGGTTCGAAGGACAATGGTTCTCCCATCCTTTTCGATCTTCCTGACGAACGGCGTTTCGGCATCCCCCGAAACATCGACCGAAACATCCTTGCCGTCTGTGTTCTTGACGATGACAATCTTGTGCTTGCGAACTTCGACCTGCTTTTCGGCGGCGCTGTCAGTGGCGCTATCCGCAGGTGTCGCGTCGTCTTCGGCAAAAACCGGAACCACCGTTGCGGTCATCGGCAAGGCCACGGCTGCTGCTACCAGTATCGCCAGCTTGCCGGAAAGGCTGCGTCCCTTGCTGGTCTCGTTCATCATCAGTCTCCTCAATCGCTGGATAATGGTCTTGGGATTATTGAGCGCCATTGCGAAGGCTGGCAGCC
>JAFLDC010000291.1:3753-4436 GCA_017302775.1 Sphingomonadales bacterium | reverse complement strand
GGTGAGCCCGGCACGCAGCTGACCATGCGGACCTTCCACATCGGCGGCGCTGCACAGGTCAACGAGCAATCGCACCTCGAAGCGATCAGCGACGGGACTGTGGTTTACCGCGATATCCCGACCATTACTGACAAGCGCGGTCGGCGCCTGTCGCTTGCCCGCAACGGCGAGATCGTGGTGATGGACACCGAAGGGCGTGAACGCGCAATTCACCGGGTGCCTTACGGTACGCACCTGCTGCATGAGGACGGTGCGATCATCAGCGAAGGCGATCGTCTTGCGGAATGGGATCCGTTCACCCTGCCGGTGATCACCGACCAGTCGGGCGTGGTGAAGTACCAGGACCTGATCGATGGCAAGACCCTGACCGAGCAGACCGACGAAGCCACGGGCATGACCAGCCGCGTGGTGACGGAAAATCGTGCCGCCAGCCGCTCCAAGAAGGAAGACCTGCGTCCCCGTCTTACGCTGCTGGATGCCGATTCGGGCGAAGCCGCACGCTACATGATGGCTCCGGGTACCACCCTGTCGGTCGAGGACGGACAAGCCGTTGAAGCGGGCGATATCCTGGCCCGCGCCAGCCGCGAAGCCGCCAAGACCCGCGACATCACCGGCGGTCTGCCGCGCGTTGCCGAACTGTTCGAAGCACGCAAGCCGAAGGATAATTCGATCATCGCCAAGGT
>JAFLDC010000291.1:0-3704 GCA_017302775.1 Sphingomonadales bacterium | reverse complement strand
AGAGCCGCGTGATCGACGTGCAGGAAGGTGACTGGGTCAAGAAGGGCGACAACCTCATCAGCGGCTCGCCCGATCCGCACGACATCCTGGAAGTCCTTGGGGTTGAGGCGCTCGCCGAATACCTCGTGGCGGAAATTCAGGAAGTGTACCGCTTGCAGGGCGTGAAGATCAACGACAAGCACATCGAGGTGATCGTTCGCCAGATGCTGCAGAAGGTTGAGATCACCGACGGCGGCGATACCGTGCTGCTGGCCGGTGAACAGGTCGATCGCGAAGAAATGGACCAGATCAACGCCAAGCTGACCCAGGGACAAGCGCCGGCGGTAGGCAAGCCGGTGCTGCTCGGCATCACCAAGGCCAGCCTGCAGACCCGCTCGTTCATCTCGGCAGCGTCGTTCCAGGAAACCACCCGTGTGCTGACGCAGGCGGCGGTTGAAGGAAAGCGCGACAGTCTGATCGGTCTCAAGGAAAACGTGATCGTTGGCCGCCTGATCCCGGCGGGTACCGGCGCCGGCATGAACCGCCTGCGGGTAGCTGCCTCAAGCCGCGATGCGGCGCTGCGGGCCTCCTATCGCAAACTGCAGGAGAGCCTGATCGCGCCGGATAGCGCCGAGGAAGAGCACGCCGCCGAACTGGCACAGGGACCAGACGCCGCACTGTACGGCAACGATCCGCTCGCTGCGGTCGAAGGGGAAACCCATGGAACTGACGCCGATGCCGGTGACTACCTGAACTCCGAAGCGGCTGACGGCGAGGAATAGAAACCCCGCTTGCCAGCAGGCATCAAGAAGGCCCCGCCGGACTGCTCCGGCGGGGCCTTTTGTTTCAGCCGCGGCAAAGGCCCAAAGTATGGCCCCTGCCCTGCTATCAGTTCTACGTCAGCGCAGGATTGTTAGCGCCGTTGAGTGACTTGAACCACGTCGAACCAGCATCAACACCCAGCGCAAGCTGCTCGGTCTTCTTCTGGTTACGCCACGACGTGACTGTGGCCAGCGCCGCATCCAGATCGCTGCCGGTCTGCTCAAGCTGGTTCTTCATGATCGAAGGACCGGCAATCAGCTGATCGAGCGCCTGACTATCACGCGGGTGAGTCGTACCGGACAAATCCTGCACCACATCCCACGTCGCGGCATTGCCGTTCTGGGTTGCCACCGCTGTATAGGTCTGCGGCAAGCTCGCGACATTACCGCCAACCGAGGCGATGTCCGTGCCGCGCCACAGCACGAACTGGTAGGAAGCATCCGCCAGGTTTGCCCGGGGGGCCTGGTTGATCCGTCCGACAATCCGCTTGCGCTGCTGCGCGATCATCCAGTCGAGCACAGCGGCAGCCTTGGTGGAGGCCCCCCGCAAGGCATCGTTGAAGCCGAGCTTTTCGGCAATGCCCAGCGCGGAAACCCAATAGCCAGTCATGAAGTCGTGCTGGCCAATGGCGCTGAATTCACCCAGCCATATTGCCGGGCCAAATCGTGCCGCCGCGGCGTAAATGGCCAGCCGCTCGTCAAGCTGCCCGCCTGGCATGACGTTGCTGGGCGGGTTGTCGAACCCTGGATTGGCGACCTTGTGGTTGTCATGGAAGCCTTCGAAATCAGCAACCACATAGGCCATGACTTCTGCCCGCGAATAGAGCCTGTCGGAATTGGCCGAAGCCGTTTTCCAGGCCAGCGCCGCGTGCAGGAACTGCCATGCACCATCGCGGATCGCCCAGCGATAGCCCCCAGCATCATTGATGATGACTGATTCATAGAGCCGGGCCTGATCCCACAGCTTATGGCCGAGGAAGGCGAATTCCGGCGTCTGCCACAGCATCGACCCCCAATGCGGGAACTGATGCGCATGTGCCGCGTCAATCTGGTTGGTACCGAAGACCGGCTTGTCACCCGCGATCCCGCCATAGGGCACATGGCAGCGGAATGGCTGACCCTGCGCCATGATTTCCGAGATGCGCCCACCCTGAACGTAGTAGGCACGTTCCGGTGGAGTCGTGGCTTCGCCCGGACCATAATAATGGTTCCGCATGGTCAGCACGCGCGAAGCCTTGGCCCCCTTGAACAGCGGCGTACACCGTCCGCCTTCAAAGCAGTGGTAAGGATCCGATGCGTAGCTGGTGACAAAGTCCAGCGCGATGGTGGCGAATGCAGTTCCGTCATGCGGGCGCGTGCCCGAAACGTTGTACATATACTCCGCCACCGGCTCCGGAATCGCCACCCGATCATCACGCAGCCCGCCCGGTCCGGTCGTCGGCGAACGCCCGGCCTGATTGAACGGCGTGTACTTGAGCCAGGTCGAGCTGACCGCCGCCAGCGAATTGGCCGAGTACAGCGATGCCTTGTGGGGATCCTGGGTAACTCCGGCCTGCGGCACCAGCGTGTTATAATTGGTCGGGTTATAAGGCATCACCCGGGTATTGCCGAAGCCATTGGCCTGGGCCTCGCCCGAACCGCCCTGGAAAATCCGCAGGTCAAAGCCATTGCACGAATAGTCGGTGTGCATGGCATAGGGCACCGTCATGTCATAGCGCGGCAACTGCGCATTGATGACAGTCTGCGAATAGGCCGGAGGGGGGCCGGAACGCCAAATCACGGCAGAACGCACGGTGCCATGCGGATACCACTTGTTGGTGGAATTCGTGATGGCGACGTTGCGCCCGTCATAGGCGCCGCTGAAGATACGCGGAATGTCGGTGCCGTTAAGCGGACCGCCATCGGGACGCTGGACCGTACCCAGCACCGCACCGGTGCTGTCCTCGATCCGCCACTTGTGCGGGACCATGTAGCTTTCCTTGCCGCTCGGATCGCCGAACGGGTTGTTGGGCATAGTCGCCGTGGTCCAGTCATAACCGAACTGGAACTGAGCATAGCTGCCGATCCGGATCGCTTCGCAATAATAGGCGATCCCGCCGATAACCGGCACCGCACCCTGCGGCAGACACTCGATCCAGCCCGCCTGTCCGTTAAACAACCAGTTGTCCTCGAACTTGCAGTTCTGCCGGGCAATCTTGGTCATCACCAGGGCATTGGGATGGCTCACCGCCGATCCGCTCGACCAGTCTTCCAGCACGGCCCGATAAGCCTGTCCAGCAGGCACGGCGAGCGGTCCGATCACGACGTCGATCGCCTGGATTGCGCCGCCAACCGGCTGATAGGTGACCTGCCTGGCAGGCTGAGGCGCCGTTACAGCGGTGGCATCAACGTACAGGCTTTGCAGCTTTGCGGCCGATACCGTACCGGACGAAACAGGCTGATAACTGTAGTTGATTACCGCCTGGTCGATCGAAACCCCGACCTTGCGCACCGCCAGGCTGCTACCCGACGGCACGCCAGCTGCGGTATTCCCGGTCAGGGCGTTGACCTCAAGCGCGGCCTGCGCCGTTACCCGCGGTTTGAACGTGGTGGTCTTTGGCGTGCCGTGAACCAGTCCGTTGCGATAGAAAGTGATCGTACCGCCTGCACCTGATGGATTATCGACATATTTCACCGCGATATCCTCAATCGCAGTGTTCGACAGGCCGGGATCGCTGACGATCATTTCCGAAGATTCATCCCGCTCGATCCGGACCTGCACGCTGGTGCTGGCCCAGTTGCCGAACAGACTGATGCCCCCTTCGGCCCAGCTGAAAACGCTGGCCAGTACAGCGCTGTGGCTGGGAATCATACCGGTGTAACTCAAAGTCAGCATCGGTGGGGTCTGAGTCGTTGCAGCCGAGG
>JAFLDC010000290.1 GCA_017302775.1 Sphingomonadales bacterium | reverse complement strand
AGAAATCTGGTCGAACTGCTGCTGAGGCGGGCTGATGCCAAAGGGGCGGCACCGTTTTTGTGGGCCAAGCATGATGGCAAGTGGCAGGCGCTGAGCTGGGACGAAGTGATCCGGCAAGTCTGCTGTCTGGCCGAATCGCTGCGGGGGCTGGGGCTGAGCGACGGCGACCGGGTGATGCTGGTGTCGGAAAACCGCCCGCAATGGTGCATCGCCGATTTTGCGATCATGGCGGCGGGCTGCATCACCGTTCCGGCCTATGTCACCAACACCGAGCGCGATCACCAGCACATCCTGGAGGATTCCGGGGCAAGCGCGGTCATCGTGGCGAATGACAAATTGTCCAAACCATTGATCGGGGCGGTGTTGCGCTCTGGCCAGGCCCGCCACGTGATCGGGATCGAACCGCTGCGGATCAGCCAGACGAGCAATTTCGAATATCACGACTGGCAAGCGCTGATCGCAGGCGACGGTACGGCGGCCCGCGCTGCCGTGGAAGCCCGGATCGCCGGAATCGGGCGGGAGGATACCGCTTGCCTGATCTATACCAGTGGCACTGGCGGCAGCCCGCGCGGGGTAATGCAGCACCATGGGGCCCTGTTGATGAATGCCGATGGGGCTGCCCGGATCCTGTCCGAAGATTTCGGGCTCGATGATGACGATGCGTTTCTGTCGTTTCTGCCGCTTAGCCATGCCTATGAACATACCGGCGGGCAAATGTTGCCGATTTCGGTCGGCGCGCAGATCTATTATGCCGAGGGGCTGGAAAAGCTGGCCAGCAATATCGAGGAAACCCGGCCAACCATCATGGTCGTTGTCCCGCGACTGTTCGAAGTGCTGCGTGCCCGGATCATGAAGCAGGTCGAAAAGCAGGGCAAAGTCGCCAACTACCTGATGGACCGGGCCATGGGAATCGGTGCCAGCAAGGCTGCCGGACGCAAGCGGTGGCGCGACAAGCCCATGGATTTCGTGCTGGAACGGACCTTGCGCCCAAAGATCCGCGCCCGTTTTGGCGGCCGACTGAAAGCGATGGTATCCGGCGGCGCACCGCTTAGCCCGGAAGTGGGCGTATTCTTCGAATCGATGGGGCTGACCATGCTGCAGGGCTATGGCCAGACCGAGGCCGGCCCGGTGATCAGCTGCAATCGCCCCGCTGCCGGGCTCAAAATGGACTCGGTCCACCGCTGCACGGCGTGGAGGTGCGGATTGCCGAAGATGGCGAAATCCTGGTTCGCGGCGAACTGGTCATGCACGGCTACTGGCGCAACAAGGCCGAAACCGACAAGGCGTTGGTGCAGGGGTGGCTTCATACCGGTGACATCGGCCACCTTGACGAAGCGGGGCGGCTGATGATCACCGACCGCAAGAAGGACATGATCGTCAATGACAAGGGCGACAACATCTCTCCCGCCCGGGTCGAGGGGCTGCTGACGCTTCAACCAGAAATCGCCCAGGCAATGGTGGTGGGTGATCGCCGCCCTTACATCGTCGGTCTGGTTGTGCCCGATCCGGAGTGGGCGATCGAATGGGCGCAGGCCAATGGCGAGAAATTCGACCTCAAGGCATTGCAGGATCTGCCCGCCTTCCGTTCAGCGGTGCGCGGTGCGATTGACCGGGTCAACCAGGACCTGTCAGTGATCGAGAAGGTTCGCCAGTTCGCCTTCGCCGATGAACCGTTCACAATCGACAATGAGGAAATGACCCCCAAACAGTCGATTCGCCGTCACAAGCTGAAAGCGCGTTATGGTGAGCGGCTGGACGGGCTTTACCGATCCTAGATTGTTCCTGGCCTTGATAGCATCAAAGCAAGCACTTCAGGTTTTCTGATTTGCCGTGACTTCCGATCCGCCGGATGATTCCATCCGGCTCGAAATCGCTCTAGGGAGAGCCGATGGTCGAGACCAAGTTTCCCGCGCACCTGTTCGCCGAGCCCGATCCGGACGTCGATACGCTTGCCAACCTCGGCCCGCTTGCGGCGCTGGCCGGGACCTGGGAAGGGACCAAGGGCGATGACGTGAAGCCAACCGAAGACGGAGCGGCCAGCCAGGCCTTTGTCGAACGGATCGTGCTGGAACCCATCGACCCGCAGATGAACGGGCCGCAATTGCTCTATGGGCTGCGCTATCATAGCCACATCGTCAAACCCGGCGAAGTGGAAATGTACCACGACCAGACTGGCTACTGGCTGTGGGAACCGGCGACGGGCCGCATCCTCCACACCCTGTCTATCCCGCGCGGACAGGTCGCTCTGGCCAAGGGCAAGGCCAAACCGGACGCGCGCAGCTTCACGGTCAAGGCGCGGCGCGGCAAGATGGAAAACGGAATCTGCTCAGGCCCATTTCTCGAAGAGAATTTCCGCACCGACCGGTTCGAGATGACCGTGACGGTGCACGATGACGGGACTTGGTCCTATGACGAGGTGACCAAGCTGAAAATCAAGGGGGTGGCCGAGCCTTTCGAGCACCGGGACCGCAATACCCTGCACCGGATCAGACCGCCGCGGCCCAATCCGCTGGCTCGTGGACTGAAACTGCGGAAGAAAAAGTAGGTGTTTCCGCCTCACGGCGGTGCGGCAAGGACATCCGTCCCTGCCTTGCAACACCAAAAATAAAAGGGCCGGCGCCAACGGTGGTCCACCCCCGCTGGCACCGGCCCCTTAATCGCTTGCGCGAGAAGCTTACTTGGCAGCTTCGGTTGCAGCAGCCGAAGCAGCGTCGGTCGCGGCAGCGGCGGCATCGCTGGCAGCAGCGCTGGCGTCGGTAGCAGCTTCCGAAGCGTCGGCGGCAGCTTCGGTCGCGGCGGTAGCAGCTTCTTCAGCCGGCTTTTCACCACCGCAAGCGGCGAGAGCGAGCGAACCAGCAGCAACGGCGGCGAACAGAGCAATCTTCTTCATGTGGGAATCCCCTTATGTTAACCCTTGCCCGCCGTGGGCGAGCAGGGCGGGGTTTGCCTGCTAAAACCGGGATTGTCGATTCTGAAAATACCGTGAATGCGTATTCTGTGGCTCAGGCCGCCTCTTTATCCACCCATTCGGGGTAGAAACTCGGCGCGCGCGCGGACCAGCCGGGGGCTGTGGCGGCTGCCTCGCTGATCGATTGCAGCAAGTACTTGCGCTTGTCCGGGCGAATTTGGGGCAAAGCCGCAGCGGCACAGAAGGCCGAAGGCAGAAACGGCCGCGCATCGGGACCGAGCAGGCGTTCGTACAGAAACCGGAACGCCGAGAAACAGCCAATCCGTTCTTGCGCCAGATCGAAAGCCGCCAGGCGGATCAACTTGCCAATGTATCCTTCCAGAGCATCAAACCCGGTATCGGCGGGAACCGCCCCGCGCAGGGTCTTGAGCTCCTGATAGACAACGTACTGGCTGCGGATCGACGCCGATTCACTGGCATCGCGGGCCCACAGTTTGAATGCATCCTGTCGTCCCAGCCCGACATCAAGACTTCGCTTGATATAGCGCTGTTCGCACGGGCTGAAGCTGGCGAATTCGCGCAGTTCAGCGATAGTCAGCGATGCAGTGCCGGCATTGGCCATGGTCGTGTCCCTGTTGTTACACCGGAACTTCACCAGAATATGGTAACCATCCCGTTAACCACGGTGGACGGAGAACGCTCTCCGCAGCCGAGGCCGCGACAAGGCCGGGCAGTCCGGTACGCCGGAATGCCGGTTCGAAACGAACCTGCCGGAAACAATCGGTTAAATCAGCCCGGCCAGCGGGCTCGACGGGTCCGCATACCTGCGCGTCGCCATCCGCCCGGCGAGATAGGCATCACGCCCCGCTTCAACCGCCAGTTTCATCGCGCGGGCCATGCGCAGCGGATCCCTGGCCTCGGCAATCGCAGTGTTCATCAACACGCCGTCGCAGCCCAGTTCCATCGCCACGGCGGCATCGCTCGCGGTGCCGACCCCGGCATCGACCAGAACCGGCACCGATGCCCCTTCCACAATCAGACGGATCGTCACCCGGTTCTGGATCCCCAATCCCGATCCGATCGGCGCACCCAAGGGCATAACCGCCACCGCACCGGCGCTTTCCAGCTGCTTGGCCGCGATCGGATCGTCGGTGCAATAGACCATCGGCAGAAAGCCCTCGCCCGCCAGAACCTCGCATGCCTTCAGCGTTTCGCGCATGTCCGGATAAAGTGTGCGTGCCTCGCCCAAAACCTCAAGCTTGACCAGATCCCAGCCGCCCGCCTCGCGCGCGAGACGCAGCGTTCGGATCGCTTCATCAGCGGTGAAACACCCGGCCGTATTGGGCAGATAAGTGATCTTTGCGGGATCGATGAAGTCCGTCAGCATCGGCGCCGCAGGATCGGAAACATTGACCCGCCGAACTGCGACCGTAACGATTTCCGCGCCGCTTGCCGCCACGGCGGCG
>JAFLDC010000029.1 GCA_017302775.1 Sphingomonadales bacterium | reverse complement strand
CAAGACCGGCGCACCAGCCGTGCTGGTCCGGCCTGACCGGTTTGTGTTCGGCACCGGCGATGCGGCCACGCTTGCGCCGGCCTGGGAAGCATTGCTGACCGGCTGAGCGGTGGCTAGGTTGGGGTCATGCCCAGTCTTGCCTCTCGCTTGTCCCGCCCCGCCAGCACAACCGTGTTTGAAACCATGTCCGGTCTGGCCCGGGATCTGGGGGCGATCAACCTGGGCCAGGGCTTTCCCGACATGGCCGAGCCACACGAACTGGTCAGCGCCGCACAGTACGCGCTGAGCCAACGGTCAAACCAGTATCCGCCGATGCGCGACCTGCCCAAACTGCGCACCGCCGTGGCGGACTATTACCAGCGCGAACAGGGCTTGACCCTTGATCCGGCGGACGTGGTGATCACTTCCGGGGGAACCGAGGCGCTTGCGGCCAGCCTGCTTGCGCTGGTCCGCCCCGGTGATGAAGTCATCCTGGTCCAGCCGCTCTACGACGCCTATCTGCCACTGGTGCAATGGGCCGGCGGAACCGCGCGGCTGATCAGCCTTGAACCGCCACGCTGGACGCTCCCGCTCGACCGGCTGGCTCACGTCATCGGGCCGAACACGCGCGGGATCGTGCTGAACACCCCTAACAACCCGACCGGCACGATGCTGACCCGCGCCGAACTCAAAGGAGTCGGCGCGCTGGCCCAAGCGCATGACCTGTGGGTGATCTGTGACGAAGTCTGGGAGGGCATGGTGCTCGATCCGACCCCGCACGTCTCGCCGTTGGCGGTTCCCGCACTGGCGCAGCGCACGGTAAAGATCGGATCGGCCGGCAAGATCTTCTCGATGACAGGATGGAAAGTGGGCTGGGCCGTGGCCGCCGCGCCGCTGGCCAACGCCATTGCCAGCAAGCACCAGTTCCTCACCTTCACCACCGCCACCCCCCTGCAATGGGCCGTGGCAGAGGCCCTGGCGCTCCCGGTGGATTGGCACACGGCGCACCGCGCGCGTTACGCCGCCGCGCGCCGCCGCCTTGTGACCGGACTAACCGCGGCGGGCTTCACCGTGCTCCCCGCCAATGGCACCTGGTTCATCACGATCGACCTCGCCGCATCGGGCCTTGCTGCCGACGATGCCGCGATCGCGGAACGGCTGATCCGCGAGGCCGGTGTTGCCTCCATCCCGGTGTCGGCGTTCTATGCCGATGCCCCGGAGAAAGGCTACTTGCGGCTGTGCTTTGCCAAGCGCGATGCGACGCTGGACGAGGCCGTGACACGTCTGACCGGTTTCAGATCGGCGACGTGATCGCGGCAATGGCCGTTCGGGCCGTAGCGGTGCGTGTGGCCATATCCCCGCTGAGCGGCACGTAAGCAATCCCGCGCCTGTCCAGCGCGTCGATGTAAAAGGCGTGCTGCCGCGCCCGGAATGCTTCATCCTGCCGCGTCCCATCCTGCACGAACGGAATATCCGGCTGGCACAGAAAAGTCAGATCGTAATCACGCCGGGCGAGCTGTTCCAGCTGCGGATCAACGCAATCGAAGAAGGCGCGGCTATAGAACGCGGTGGTCAGCGGCGCGGTATCGCACAGCAGCACCCGCCGGGCCCGATCGAGCAGCCGCTCCTCGCGCTCTACTTGCCGCCGGCCGATCGTCAACATATCCGGCAGGGTCAATTCCCCGCCCCGTTCAACCCACAGCTCGCGTCCGTATTCGGCGGCCATCGGCTCGTCCAGCAGTACCGCCAGAGCCTGGCACACGGTTGACTTGCCGGTCGACTCCGCACCCAGAAACACCGCCCGCAGCGGCAGGTCCGCGGCGACAACCGGCGGCAGGAACGATCGCCGCAGCCCGCCATCACGGCGGATCGCTGTGGCTGAGACCGGCACTGCCAGGCGCGCACGATCAACACAGACGTGACGAACCGGGTGGCCGAACTCGCTAGCCAGAACTTCGGCAAAGCCATCGCCGTAATCCTCGCTGGTGAACACCGCGTCGCAGGTCAGGCCGAGCACGCCCTGGCTGAGCCACGCCGTGAACCGCCGGTGGAGATGCTCCGGATCGGCCAGATCATCCGGCACCCGGTCAAAGGGATCGCGCAGCCCCCGGTCGCGGCGGTCCGCCAACCACGCATCATCCACCACCAGCCGTGTGGCTTGCGGAAACAGCGTCGCCAGCCAGCGCCGACGGCGTATGGCGCTGCAGCCAGGGTAACCGGGCTTGGCATAGCTGATCAGCACCAGATCATCGCACTGCGCCAGCGCCTGCTCGATCAGATGGACATGGCCGCGGTGCAAGGGTGCAAACTTGCCGACGATCAGACCGCGCCGGAACGTCATAGGCTCAGCCGCCTCCACACCCGCAGCGCGATGGCGGCATTCACCCAGTAAGCGGCATACAGCAAACCCGTCAGCCACAGACCCCGGCTGCAATAGAGCGGCACCGCGACCGTGTTGACCAGCAGCCAGAAATGCCACGTCTCACGCTTGCGATTGAGCAGCAGCAACTGCGCTATCACGCTGAACGCCAGCACCAGCGAATCCCAGAACGGCGCATAGGCATCGGTAAATCGGTGCAGGATAGCCCCATAAGTGAACGTTGCTGCGGTTCCGGCAATAATCGCTGCGGCCAGCAGGCCCGGCCCGCTTCGCGTTACCGGCAAGGCGATTCCGCTCCCGTGCCCCGTCCACCGTACCCAGCCGATTACACTGGTGGCGATGAAGAACGCCTGCAGCAGCACATCGGCGTAAAGCTGGTTCGATCGGAACAGCGCTGCAAACAGTACCGCACCCGCGATCCCGGTCCACCAGGTGTGGATCGAATTGCGGGCCGCCAGCCCGATCGAGACAGTGGTTACCGCATTGGCGGCGATTTCAAGCGCGGTCATGCGTCCTCGATCAGGTCCGTCGTATACTGCCTTACCTTTGCGCCATCGGGCAGCGTGGCAAGATCCACCGGAACCGCACCAAGCAAGGTGCGCACAGCCTCCCGTGCTGCCGGGCCATGCGCCCGTGAACCTTGCGACAGTGCAAGGGTGAGTGCGCCATCGGCATGCTGATGCAGTGCATATTGCCCGATCGGCAAGTGCTTGAGGGCATGCGTCACCTCAATGTTGTTGAACCATTGGCCGCTGCCGCCGCGAAACCGCACCGGGGCCCGCCCGATCAGATCAACGATCACCCGTTCGCCCCGCACAGTCATCAAGGCGCCTTGATCGCCGGTAAGATAGCGCAATAACGGCAGGCAGAAGTTGAACCCGCCGGTGACGGCGATTTCGCCGCGCTCGCCATCAGGCACAGCCCGCCCCGCTTCATCCAGTACCTCTACCCATAACCGGTCCTGCAACAGGACATGCCCGCCCAGCGCCGGATCATAGACTCCGATCGGCCCCACCTCGTTCAGCGAATAAAGATCAAGGACCGGGCAGCCGAAACGCTGTTCCAGCGCGGCCCGCAACCCAGCAGAGAGCATCATCGATACCGATAGCAGCGCCCGGGGCCGATGCCCCAGCGCAAGACCGAGCAGCACTTCGAAGGACAGCGGATCGCCGGCGATGAATTCCGGCGCCAGCGCATCGATATATGCCGCGCGATGGTCAGGCTCAGACCAGTCATCCGGATGCAGATTGATTTTCGCCAGACCGGACTCGCGCATTTGCGGGGTCACCGAAAGATAGGTGAAGCACGGCTGCTGATAACCGATCAGGACCACCCCGACTTGGCCCGCACCATGGCTGGGCACGATGCCGAAACGCGCGAGCGCACGCTTGTGGAACGCCAGATAACGTCCCGCTACCTGCGGGTGCGACGGAATCAGCAAACTGTGCCCGGTGGTGCCCGTGGTCTGAAAATTGATCAGCCGGGTCAGATCGACCTGATCCGGCACGAACCGGGCAATGTCCCGCGCCAGATCAGCGCGGCTGACCGGTACTACTTCGGCCAGTCGGACTGGCGGCGCGCCCAGTGCGCGGTAATGCGGGACATCGGCGTGGCAGGCCGCAATCAGTTCGGCGACCCACGCTGGCGGGGCACCGCCGACCGGGGGCTCACCCAATCCGGCTTCAAACCGCTCCAGCGCGCGCAGGTCATCCGCGAGCAACCGGTTGCCACTCTGATTGCGAAAGCGCGGCGCCGCAGGATGTTCACGCATGAAGCGCAAAATTGCGCGTCCCGCCTCGGTCAAGGTAGGGTACCGCTCGGCATCACAGGGAGCCTCGCTCATTCACGCGTCCATTTATCAGCGGATTCCTGGGCGGCTTGCCGTGCCAGTGCCTCTCGCACCGCGCGCGCCCGCTCCTCGGCCGCGCGGCTCGCCTCAAGCAACCGTGATCGCTCCGCCGCGCTGATCATCGACAGCCGATCCGCCGCCTGCGCCTGCGTTTCCCCCTCGGGCCGGAAATCGAGCCTGGCCAACAAGGTCCGCGCCAGTTCCTCGCGCCGGTCGGGCTCGTTCACAAAGGCGTCGGCCGGGGCCTGGGCTGCCAGTTCGGGGACCGTCGTCAGCAGGAATTCGTCGATGGCAGCGGCATCAGGGCGCGCCGCAATCATCCAGCCATCGGCGAGCAGCCACGCGCTGACCGCTGCCAACCTGAAGACGTTGGCATATTCGCGCGGCTGATCCGGCGCATAGCAGGCCAGCAGGCTGAGCGGCGGCTCCAGCCCCAGGTCGGCCAGAACATCGCCCAGCAAGGCCGCGACCATTGTATGTCCCTGCGCGCCGATGCGGGGCTCGGCCAGAAAGTCTGCGGGCGTTTCCGCTATCCGCCGAGTCAAAGCGGCAAGGGGTGGTCCGGTCCGGTTCATGGCCTCACGCTGCGAATTTGCCGAAGTATTGGGTGGAGGGGCAGTCTTGGCAGACCGACGCCGGATTCGCCAGCCGGGCCTGCCGGAACAACCGCGGAAGGGCGGCAAGATCGGAAACGGTGCGCAGTTCGGCGATAGGAACGCCGTATTGCACACCGGTAAAGCTGCAGGGGGCGACCCGGCCGAGCTCATCGATGAACAGGAAGTCTTCGCCCGGGCGACAATCGGCAACCGGCAGTGCCTCATCCCGGCTGCTTGCCGCGATCCGTCGCAGATAGGCCGGGCTGGAGCACAGCCGGACACCGCGATTGCCGAGTTCGGCCTGCAGTGCAGGAACTTGCGCCGCAAGACGGCTGGCATCGGTCAGCGACAACCGTTGGCCCGCAAAGAACTCCGGCCGGTCGCGCCCGCCCAGCTGATTGAAGGTAATCTCGTCCACGCCCCATTCGGCAAGCATCCGGCACAGCCCGGCAAAGTGCGGCAGGGTATCCCGCATCACCACCACGTTGATCCGCAATTTGACGGCAGCTGCGCTTGCCCTTCGGGCTGCAATCAGCGCGGCGACCGCGGCGCGCGCCTGGGCAAAGCTGCCGGGCGCACCGCGCAACCGGTCATGGAGATCAACCGGCCCGTCGAGACTCAGCGTGATCTCCGCGAAATCCCGCACCACCGCGCGAACCACCGCCGGATCGGTCAGCCGCGTGCCATTGCTGGTCATGCTAAGCGCAAGGCCCGGCAATCGCGCCAATCGCGCCGACAGATCCAGCAACGGCGGCCACAGCAATGGTTCCCCGCCCAGCCAGCTCAGCAGCAGGGGCTGGCCATTTGCCTGCGTCATTTGCACCGCCAGACGCGCAATTCGCTCGACCTCGCCGGGATCGACCGCGTAGCGCGCGCTGCCCACACGTTTGTCATAGGCGCAGAACCCGCACGCGAAATTGCAGCGGGTGGTGATCCGCCACAACAGGATCATGCAGACGCCAGGCGGTTGGCGGGATCGTAAGCGCGCCGCGCGAAGGCACGGGCAAAATCGATCAGTTGCGCAAAGTCGGCCACGGTCTCGATCCTCCAGCCCTGCGCCTCGGCGGGCTCGATCCATTCATAGCGCTGACGCTCACCCCACAGGTTAAGCGCCATGGTTCCGCCGCCGCGGGCCTGGCGCAGCGCAGCGGCGGAAATGGCCCAGCCGCTGTTGCCGCGTTCATCGGCATCAAACATCGTCGAAATTCCGTCGTCGCTGATTTGCAGGATATGCACCGCCCGATCTGTCGGTGCGCGGTCCGCATAGGTGTCGCGCATCCGGTGTATCGGGAATGCGGTCGCTCCGCCAAAATAGCCGGTCAGCACCGCCAGTATCTGATCTTCGGTCCGAATGAACCCGTTGGTGCCCAGCACTTCGTGCTTCCCGCTCCACAGTGTTGCCTGCACCCGGGCGCCGGCGCGCAGGGCCGACAACGCGATGATGGCCCCGGCCAGCGTCAGGTAGGAAATGCGCTGCTGCGGATTGGGCATGGAGCCGGAGCTGTCCACGTAGAGGTCGAGATCAAGCGGCTCGATCTGTTCAGCCGCGCCCGGCTCTTCACCATAAAGCCGCCGCATGGTGGTCACGCCGGGAATGGGCCGGGGCGACTGGCCCAAACTCGATAGCCAATCGATATCGTCAAACGAATCGCCGATCTCCCACGGCTCCAGCCCTTCGAGCTGCGGCTCGCTTGAGCGGGACTGGCGCCGCGCGGGAAAGCGGATCAGATGCGGCAAAGCCTGCTCGCGGTAATACCGCGCGGCGATCTGCTCGTCACTGAGCGTAACGCCGCCTGCGCGGAGGATTTCGCCATATTCGAACGGCTCGCGGCGCTGGCCGCCCGTCCCCCCGGGCGCGGGCACATCCGGCGCTGACGCCGATCCGGTTGTATCGACACCTTTGCCGGTGATGGCCGGGTCTTGCGAGGGGTGGATCGCGTCGCCGCTCTCTCCGCTCTCCCTGTCGCTGATGCCGGCAGGCTCGCTCCCCGCGCCGGCCTCGCGCGTGTCAAACAGGGTTGCAGCCACGGCCAGGGCAGCATCGTCCTCAACCAGATAAGGCAGGACCAAAGCCGCAAAACGGCTCGCGCCGACGTGCCAGTCACGGGCATAGACCCGCACCAGCCTTGCGCCGAGCCAGGCATCGCCGAGCAGCCGGGCATCGTCGCGCGGACCGCCCAGTGTACCACGGTCAAGCGTCCACAGCGCCTCGTAGATCCCGACATAGAACTGCCACAGCCGCCCGGCTGGTCGCCCCGCCGCCCGATCACGCGCGGCGATCAGGCGGTAGATTGCACCCATCCGCAAGCCTTCCTGGCGTTGCAACCGATCGTTGATCAGCAGATCGGTGAACAGATTGGCGATCATCGGCGCGTGCGCCTCAAGCGTCGGCAAAGCCTTGCGGATGCGCGCGATCAGCCGGAAGTGATCGGATGGCGTCGCCGGGGCCAGCACATGATGGCCGATCTCGTGCGCCAGCACTTCAACTCCATAGTCCTCGAGCCCATAGGCGCGGACCTGCTGCAGATCGACTACCACGCTCTTGTCCGCCAGCCGGATCATCGCAAAACTGCCTGACAATCCGGCACGCAGCGCCTCCTGCGGATCAAGGCACAGCAGCGGGTCATGCAGGCGGGTATATTTGCTCCAATGCGCCAGCGCCGCAGGCCAATCCGCCCGCCAGCGATTGACCAGATCGGCATCGGTCATGGTCGTCGTCACGGCAGGGCCCGGGCGAAAACCTGCACCTGATGCGACCAGGCGGAAACGACCGCAACGGTGTCGCTGGTCATGGCCACCGCCAGCCCGTCTTGCGGCCAGCGACAGGAAACGAGCCGATCATCGGCGCGAATTTGCCGCCCGTTCGCCATTGTGGCCAGTGTCGCCGGTGTCGCGGCGGCACCGCGGACTGCATCAATCATCCGCAGGCCGGCACCATAGGCGTCGGCATCGAGCACAAAGTACTGCCCCGCGCTGGACAAGATGAAAGCATCGCCCAGCACAGCCAGTTTCGGCGGTTCGGGGAAACGTCCACCCAAACCGGTAAAGGCTCCGATCCGGTAGCCATCGGCAGGGGCGCTACGGTCCGGCGTCCACCAGCGGTTAGCCTTGAAGGCATTGACCAGTTCACCCCAATCGGCATCCCGCCGGGCGCCAACCGCAACGCTGGCTATCTCCGGACTGAGCGGCAGGGCCAGGGCGGCATCGCGCAAATGCGCCGCGCCTGACCGCCAGGCCGCCATCGCGGCGAGGTGACGAAGCTGTGCCGGGCTTCCCGTATGCGGGCCTAGCAAGGTCAGCCTGTTCAGCCAATCGTCGATCCGCACCCCAGGTTCGCCGGCAAGCTTGATCGCGGAATTGCTCAGCGCCCCCAGGGTCTCGCGCGGATTGGCGGCGATCTGGACCGCGAGCCGCGGGGCAAGGTCCGTCCAGACGCGGCGCACGACGCCGCTGTGGTCCCGGTCTCCGGCCCAGCCATGCTCAACCAGCGCAATCACCATATCGAAACCGGTGTCGACAAAGGCCGCGCCGCCATCGGGGCGCGCGGCAAGAACCGCACCGAGCAACTGGTCAAACGGACCTGCGATGAAGGCCGAAAACGCCTGGGTGTCAAATGCCGGGTTGCGCGTCCGCGCACTCGCCACCTTGGCATTCAGCGCAGTTCGCCTGTCAGCCAGCAGGGTCGCTAGGGGCGTGCTGACTGGCATCAGCGCGACTGGAGCCACAGGAGGTAATTGGTGTAGCGTTGATGGAGGTATTTCAGCTTGAGCAGATCATCGTAGAGCGGGCCGTAAAGCTTGCGGCCCTTACCCAGCTCGGCCACCAGCCGTTCGATTCTGGTCAGGCGAGAGCGTACCTCGCGCGGCTCAAGCCCGTGCAGTCCCAGCTCAAACTCTGCCGAAAGATCGCCAACCGGATCGTTCCGATCAAGATCGAGCCGATCATATTCAGCATTCGATCCATCGAACAGTTCGCGTAGCCAGCTTAACCGATCCGCCCGGTAGGCTGCATTCTCCGGCAAGGCGAAATAGGGCGCGTCCGGATCCTGGTGCAGCTTGTCATTCAGCACGAAGGGCAGGATTTGGCGCACGTCCTCCAGCTCAACTTCGCCCGACCCGCGAAACCACGCCAGCGCCTTGGCAAATTTCAGCAAGGTCATCAGGTTGCGCACCGACAGCCCGTTGACCGTTTGACAGCCGAGATCCTTCAGCCGGTCGCGCCCTTGATCCGCTGCCACTGCCTGAGCCCAATCGACCCCGGAAAGGCGCGCTGTATCCTTGGTCATGTACTCGAACTGTTCGCCGGCCGATTCAAACAGCTCGAACTGGCTGGCGAAGAATTCGATCCGCCGCCGCACTGGTTCGGGCACCGCCACCCCGCGAATGTCCCGAACCATCTGGTCAATTTCAGCGGGCGTAAACACGATCTCCGGCGGAACCACTTCTTCCGGCTTCACGTTCTCCTCGATCCGCAGCAAAAGCTCGCCAAGAAACCGGGGGTTGAAAGACAAGGCCTGAACGATCACGTCGATCCGGTCCCGCAAGGCTTCGATGACCTGGTAAGTCCCGCCGCCAGCGTCGTCGTTGGCAGTCAGATACCATGCGGCATCCGGACATTCATAGATGTGACTGAGCACTTCGGCATAATTGTCGCCCATGACGGTCAACAGCGCACTTTGCGTCCGGGTGGGGATCCGGTTGTACTCGTCTATCACCTTGACCCGCATGCCCAGCCAGGGGCGCCAGGCAATCCGGATGTCCTCCATGGATTGTGCATTGACAAGGTCAGCCGGGAGCGGGTTGCCCAGCAGATCGGCGATGGTCATCTGGGGATGGCCATGCTGCATGGCCCGCCGCACCTCGCGCGGGGCATATCCCGCCAGGACTCCCATCAACAGCGCGCTGGCGGTCTTGCCCCGGCCCGGTCCGCCGACGAACAGGCATTTGCTGCGGGTCGCGAAAGTCAGCAGCGGCAGCAGCACGTAGGACGAATAGCTTTGCGCCGAAGGCAATGTGAGCCGGGTTCCGACATCGCCGACGACGAAGGTAGCGGGCGGTGCCAGATTATATTCTATGTCGTAATGCGGGCTGATGATCGCGTGATTGACCATCCAGAAGTAGGCTTGGCGCAGCTTTTCATCGAGCGCCGGAGCAGCGCCCGCGCCGGTTTCTGCCAGGGGAATCGGCCCCTCGAACAGTTCGGCTACGTCATAGGTGCTGACCTTGCGCGCGACCTGGGGGTTGGTGGGGGATTTGGACAGCGCAGAGAAAATGTTGAGCACAACGACACCACCTCAAGAGGATGAGTGCCGTTGTGCTACAAAACGCTCAGACTGCAAGCGCCGTCAGACCGATTTCACCGCGAGAGTTGCGCCGGATGAGTCAGCCCCGGTCAGCGCGATTCCTGCGCCGCCAGAATCTCGAACACCCGGGCAAGCGCCTGTCCGGCCGGATCAGTCTCGCGCAGCAGGGCGTAGGATCCTGACAGCCACAAGGCGCAGTGTCCGTGTACTGTCGCGATCAGTGAGCGGACCAGCCGCTCAACCTGCAGCGGCTCGCCACCGCCAAGCCAGCGTGACACTTCACGGTCAACGATGCCGGTCAGCCGTTCGCGTGTGGCAGCGTCCTCAGCCGCGATAGGGATCGATCGATCGATCCGGTGGTCATAGATCGCCAGCCAGGCGTTGCTGTTGGCTTGCGCAAAGCTGAAATAGGCCCTGACCAAAGCCTCGATCCGCCCGGCGCCGCCGCTTGGCCCGCTGTCAAGCGCCTGCTCCAGCCAATCGCCCCATCGGGTGAACGTGCGACTGTTGATCGCAATCAGATAGGCATCAAGCGTTCCGAACACATTGTAGATGGTGCCAACGGTGTATCCCGCCCGGCGCGCCGCCTCGCGCGCAGAAAATCCGGCAAAGCCGCGCTCGGCAACCAGTGCATGGCCGCAGCTGATCAGCAGTTGGCGCAGTTCGCCAGCGGTATGATCGGATCTACGCCCCATGGGCTGTGGATAAGCGCAAAATTGAACGTTGTCTATTTTTTAATTGAACACTGTCTATTTTTGCGAGAGTGTATAGCCGAATCGCTGGGAGTAACATTTGTGATCAGCAATTTTGCCATCACGGGGTGGGGTGCCTATCGCCCGCGCCGGGCCGTCGCTTCGCTGGAACTGGACGAACGCCATGGCCGTACGCCGGGGTGGACAGAGGCGGAATTCGGGATTTCCGCGCGGCACGTGGCCGGACCGGACGAAACAACCTCGATGATGGCCGCGGTGGCGGCGCAACAGGCGCTGGACCGGGCTGACTGGGGTGGCCGCCTCCCCGACGTCATCATCGGCGGCTGCGGAGTGATGGAGCAGCCGATCCCCTCCACTGCAGTGCTGGTCCAGGAACGCCTTGGGCTGGGACGATCGGGGATTCCCTGCTTTGATGTGAACCAGACCTGCCTGTCCTTCATGACTGCGCTTGATCTGGCGGCAATGGGTTTGCGGACGGGACGATGGCAACGCGCTCTGGTTTTCGCCAGCGATATCGCCTCTGCCGGACTGGATCCCGACGACCCCAAGACCCGGTCGATTTTCGGAGATGGCGCAGCCGCGGTTGCGATCGAAGCGGTGGATGACGAACGCCGCGGCTTGCTGGCGGCGGCCAACACAACCTATGGCGTCCATTACGCGTTGGCCCAGCTTCGCGCCGGAGGAACCGGGCTGCGCGTGTCGGAGGGTTACGACGCGCTGGTTTCCGGGTCGCACTTCGAGATGGATGCCTTCGGCATCTTCAAGGCTGCGGCCAAAGCTCTGCCGGGGGTTATCGACAGCGCGCTAAAGGATGCCGGGATCATCAAGGACGATCTCGACTGCGTCATTTGCCATCAGGCAAGCGCTCCCGGCGTGGAACACGTCAAGCGCCTGTTCGCTCCGCATAGCCAGCGCGTGATTGATCTTTTTGCTACGACCGGGAATCAGATCGCTGCATCCATTCCCTCTATGCTGGCCCATGCGCTGGAAAGCGGCCGGGCCAGGCCGGGTGATCTGGTTCTGCTGCTTGGGACCGCTGCCGGGATCAGCGCCAGCGCGATGGTAATCCGGATTTGAGCCGCCGCCGAATCCTGATTACCGGTGCGACCGGCGGGCTGGGACAAAGTCTGGTGGCAGAAGCTGCGCGGCGTGGCCATGACGTACTGGCAACGGGTCGCTCGCCCGCTGACGGCGAACGGATTGCGGCACGCGGCGGAACCTTTCAGCGGATCGATCTGACCAGTCCCGATGCTGACCTCGCTGCTCTGACGCAGGGCTGTGACAGTGTGATCCACGCCGCCGCGTTGTCCGCCAGTTGGGGAAACCCGGCCGATTTCGAACGGACCAACGTGTCACTCACCCGGCGATTGCTCGGCGCCGCTGAAAAAGCGGGGGTACGGCGCTTCATATTCGTCTCATCGCCGTCGATTTTTGCCGATTTCCGGGACCGGATCGGCCTGGCGGAGCATGACGCGCCGGCCGATCCACCGCTGAACGCATACGCCAAGACCAAGCTCCAGGCCGAACGCGAGGTGCTGGCCATGGCAGGTCCGATGGCGTGCTGCGCGATCCGGCCGCGCGCCCTGGTCGGCCCCGGCGACCGGGTGATGCTGCCGCGCCTCGCTCAACTGGCCAGACGCAAACGCATGCCGCTGCCCGGCGGCGGCATGGCCCTGGTTGAACTCACCGATTTGCGCGATGCCGCCTGGGCCATTTGTGAAGCCGAAGAGCGCGCACCAGACCTGCGCGGACGCGCTATCAACCTGTCCGGGGGGAAGCCCGCCGCGGTCCGGACGATTGCCCTGCAGCTCGCTGGCGCTCTGAACACGAGGCCGCGGCTGCTGGCTGTGCCGATGCCCGTTGCCCATGCCATGGCCAGCTTGGCCGAGCGCTGGGCCAGGTTGCGCCGGTCTGCCCTGGAACCCGTGCTGACCCGCTACACGCTGGCTACGCTGGGCTATTCCCAGACCTTCGATCCAGAGCCCGCCCGCCGCCTGCTGGGCTATGCCCCACAACACGATGCGCTTGCCACGCTGCTCGAACAGGCGCGCGCATTGCGCGGGGCGGCACAATGATCCGCGTCGGCTTTCGCTGGCTGGAGCGGGGGTCGTGCCGCCATCCAGAACGGGCCACCCTATCCGGCGGGAGTCTTTGCGCGGTCGATTTTCCAGCGATGGTCGGCGTGATCGAACATCCCCAGCGCGGCCTGTTTCTGTTCGATACCGGCTATGATCCAGCCTTTCTGGATGCGACCAGACCCTTTCCCGAGCGGTTCTATCGCTGGGTCACGCCGGTCACGATCGATGACAGCCTGTCGTGGCGATCCTGGCTGGCCACGCACGGTCTCTCTGACGAGGCGATCGCCGGAACGATTGTCTCGCACTTTCACGGTGATCATGTCGCCGGCTTGCGGCATCTTGCTGACCGGCCCATCCATTGTGCCCGCGCGGGCCTGGCTGAGCTGCGCCGTCCGGGGCGGTTCGGGCGGGTACGCCAGGGGATGCTGCCCGACCTGGTTCC